>JBJSYU010000564.1:0-14132 GCA_046089945.1 Candidatus Methylumidiphilus sp. | reverse complement strand
GTAGATCAACACCCGTGTCCCCTGGTTGACGCGCTGCTCGACGTTGACGATGCGCCCGCGCACGGTCAGCCGGTCGCCGGGCTTCCAGCGCTCGCCAAGCTTGGCCGGGTTGCCGTTCAGCAATATCTCGCCGCTTTTGATCCATTCCTCGATTTCGCGCCGCGACGCCAAGCCGGCGCGGGCCAGCACTTTCTGGATGCGCTCGCCGTCGGCGGATGCCGCTTCGGTCTCAGGCGTCGGCAGGCTCGGTGAGGTGGCCGGGGCCGGGCGTTTCGGCTGGCTTGGGCGCGGGTTGCGGTGCGGCGGCTTCGGGCGGTGGGGTTGGGACATGGTCGCGTGTGGTGTTTTCCGGTGTGGGCGGTTGCGGTTCGGCGGCAGGGCCGAGCCGGTCGATGAAGGTCTGCAAAGGCGGCAGTTCGTCCAGCCCTTTCAGGTTGAAATAATCCAAAAACTGCCGAGTGGTGGCGTACAGCCCCGGTCGCCCCGGCACTTCCTTGTGGCCGACCACCTGCACCCATTCGCGCTCCAATAGGTTGCGGATGATCGACGTGGACACGGCGACGCCGCGAACCTCTTCGATTTCGCCACGGGTGACGGGCTGGCGGTAGGCGATGATGGCCAGGGTTTCCAGAAACGCCTTGGAGTAACGCGCCGGGCGCTCCTCGAACAGCCTGGATATCCAAGGCGAATAGCCTGCGCGGACTTGCAGGCGGAAGCCGCTGGCGGTCTGCTGCAATTCCAGCGGGCGGACGGCGTAGTCTTGCGCCAATTCCGCCAAGGCTAAGCGCACGGCGGCAGCTTCCGGTTGTTCGTCTTCGGCAAACAAGGCCTGCAACGCGGCCACGTCCAAAGGCTGTTGCGCCACAAACAAGGCGGCTTCGACAATATCCTTGAGCCGCATGTCAGGCGTGTGCGGCGCGGATCAGCAATTCGCCCAAAGGCTCTTCTTGTATGATTTCCACCAGCCGCTCCTTGCACAATTCCAATATCGCCAGCAGCGACACCACCGCCCCCGGCCGCCCCTCGCGGCGGTTGAACAAATCGGCGAAGGCCAGCAGCGGCGTGTCTTGCAGGCGCAGCAACACGCTGGACATGCGCTCGCGCACGGACAACGGCTCGCGCAGGATGCGGTGGTGGGTGGAACGCTCGGCGCGGCGCAGCACATCCTCGAAAGCCAGCAGCACGTCTTTAAGGTCAACCTGCGGATAGATTTTGCGCACCGTCACCGTGCTGGTGTCGGCGCCGCCGCCCTCAAACACATCGCGCTCGCAGCGCGGCAGTCTGTCCAAATCTTCCGCCGCCGCCTTGAAGCGTTCGTATTCTTGCAGGCGGCGGACGAGTTCGGCGCGCGGATCACCCTCCTCGTCCGCACCCGTCTCTGTCCTAGGCAGCAACAGCCGGGATTTTATCTCGGCCAAAATCGCCGCCATCAATAAGTATTCAGCCGCCAGTTCCATGCGCATTTCCGCCATCATGTCGATATAGGCGATATACTGCCGGGTGATCGTGGCAATCGGTATGTCGAGGATATCCAGATTCTGCCGCCGGATCAGATACAGCAGCAAATCCAATGGCCCTTCAAAAGTGTCCAAAAACACTTCCAGCGCATCGGGGGGAATATATAAGTCTTCCGGCAACACCGTGAACGGCTCGCCATTGACGGTGGCGAAGACACCCGGGGAAACCTCGACAGCGGATTCAACCTGCATCGTTGGCGTTTAGTGCGACGGGCTGAGCAGCAGGCCCAGCACACCGGGATGGATGCCGGCCAAATCCATCGACAAACCGATTGCCAAGTGCAGCGGGCCACCGAGTATCATCGACAGCAGCGGCGTCACCATCAGCACGACTAGAATAATCATGCCATAAGGTTCCAACTTATCGAATTTGTACGACAAATGCGTGGGCAGCAGACAGCTCATCACCCGCCCGCCGTCCAACGGCGGCAAGGGCAGCAGATTCAGCAACATCAACATGCTATTGATGAAAATCCCCGCCGCCGACATGAATATCAGCGGCAGCGCGACCGAACCCACGCCGATCAAACTGGCCAGCCGGGCGACGATGATCCACAGTACAATCATCGTCAGATTCGCCGCCGGCCCGGCGATGGCGACGAGGCCGATATCGCGCTTGGGGTTGTGCAGCCGCCCCCAGTTGACCGGCACCGGCTTGGCCCAGCCGAACACAAAGCCGCTGAACACCAGCAGCAACCCCGGCAGCAACACCGTGCCGACCGGATCGATGTGATGCAAGGGGTTCAAGGTCAAGCGGCCTTGGCTCTCGGCGGTGCGGTCGCCCAACAGCTTGGCGACCCAGCCATGGGCGACTTCATGCAAAGTGATGGCGAACACCACCGGCAACAGCCAAATGGCAATTTTTTGGAGCAGGCTTAAATCGTTCATGGGGTGTCGGCGCGTGGCGGGGTTTAGCTGAGGCTAGGCACGATGGCCTTGCCTTGGCGGATGATTTCCGGCGTGTCTTCCGTGAAGCCGATGATGGTGGTGGGGACATACGGCACCACGCCGGCGTAGATGACCAGATCGACGACTTTTTCCAGCCGCTCACGGATGTCCTGCGGGTCGGACAGGGCTTCGTCCTCCCCCGGCAAAATCAACGTGGAACTGAACAGCGGCTCGGCCAGCTCCCTCACTAGCGCCTGCGCTATCGTGCTGTCCGGGATGCGGATGCCGATGGTCTTGCGTTTGGGGTGTTGCAGTCGGCGCGGGACTTCTTTGGTGGCTTTGAGGATGAATGTGTAAGGCCCAGGGGTCAGCGACTTGATCAGGCGGAACGCCTCGTTGCCGATTTTGGCGAAGGATGAAATCTGCGAGAGGTCGTTGCACACCAAGGCGAAGCGGTGTTCCTGGCCGAGTTGGCGGATGCGGCAAATGCGTTCCAACGCATCCTTGTTGTCGATTTGGCAACCCAAGGCATAGGCGGAATCGGAGGGGTAAACGATCAAGCCGCCCCCGCGAACAGCCTCGACAGCCCTGCGAATCAGCCGCTCCTGGGGGGTTTGCGGGTGGATTTGGAAATATTGTGCCATGGCGGCTAGTATACAACAGGGTGCTGGGCAAATCGCGGTTTATCAACCGCATGGGTTTGCGCCTGATGCGCCAGAAAGCTCGGCTATTGGAGATGTAAGGCGCAAGCGGCCAGCGTCCGCCCGGCCAACTCTATGCGGATATGGGAAAAACGTCATGGCAAAAACCTTATACGAAATCTTGGGCGTGGCACCGTCGGCGAGCGACGGGCAATTGCTGGCGGCTTTCCAGCGCATCCGGGCGCGGCTGCTGAACGCCCGCGACGCGGCTTCCATCGAGGCGCTGCAAATAGCCCGCGAGGCCTATGCCATCCTGTCCAATCCCAGCAAGCGCGCGCTCTACGACGAGAAGCTTGCCAAACGCAGCGCACCCGCCGAAGACGAACCCGCGCCAGACGGCCCACTGTACTTGCCGCATTTGTACGCGCGCTGCAAGGAACGCCTAACCGGCCCGGTCGGGGACTACGGCGCCGCAGGCAAACAGGCGCTGGATTTTAGTGTCTTCCGGCAACCGTCATTCCTGCTGCTGTTGGCGGCTGCGGCCTTGGTGCTGTTTTTATGGTTTGACGGGCAGGAAAAATCGCGCCGGCTTGAAGCCCAGCTTGCCGCCGCTCAACAGGAAGCCGCAGCGGCCAAAAACGATGCGCTGAAAATCCGCGAACAGGCGCTGGCGGAAGCGCAGGCCGAACTCGCCCGCCGCCAGCAGGAACTAGCCGAAAAGCAGGCCGAGACCAACCGGCAAACCGTTGACGTCTACCGCAGCGTCATGACCCGGCAAATCGACAGCCAAAGCGAAATGGCCGACCGCAACCTGGAATTGATGACACCCAAAATCAAAGCTGAAACCGAAAGAACCTTGGGCGAGGCACGTTGGTCGCAGGCGCAAGCCCGCAACGCGGAGATTGCGGCCCGGCAAAGGGAACACGAGTACAACAGCCGGATTTCCCGCGAAACCATCGAGCTGGCCCGCGAATCGGCGCTGCTCGGCAAAATCCAGCAACAACGGCTGGACGGCGAAGACGGCATCAGCCGCAGCAATCCCGGCGCGAACCGCTGAGGCGGTGCCAGCGCTGTCTTGGCGAAACCCCGCCCTCGACTTTGCCAAAACCCACCGCGCAACAGTCGCAGCTTGCCAATATCCCGCTTAAAATACACGGCTTGTATCAACGACAATGAAGGATAAGGCTAACTTATGGCCAGTTACACTACCGCATCCATCCGCACCATCGCCCTCGTCGGCCACGGCGCGGCCGGCAAGACCACCCTTGCCGAAGCCCTGCTCCACGCCACCGGCGCCATCAAAAACAAAGGCGCGGTCGAAAAAGGCAACACCGTCTGCGACTTCGACCCGCAAGAAAAATCCGCCGGCCACTCCCTGCACAGCGCCATCACCCACTTCGACCACGAAAACGCCCGCGTCCATTTGATCGACACGCCCGGCTACCCAGACTTTGCCGGCCAGTCCATCGCCGCGCTGGCGGCGGTGGACGCCGTCATCGTCGTCGTCAATGCGCAAACCGGCATCGAATTGATGACCGAGCGCATGGTGCGCTGGGCCAAGGAACGCAAGCTCTGCACCTTGATCGTCGTCAACAAGATCGACGCCGACAACCTCGACCTGCCCGGCCTGCTCGACGAATTGCGCAGCCGCTTCGGCGGGCTGGTGCTGGACTTGCCCGCCCACGGCGGACAAGATGTCGTCGAAGTGCTGGAACACGACAGCGGCGACGCCGATTTCGGCTCGGTCGCCAAGGCGCACAATGAACTGATCGAGCGGCTGGTCGAAGAAGACTTGGCGCTTTTGGAAAAATACCTGGAGGAAGGCGAGGAGCCGAAGCCCGCCGAAATCCACTCGCCGTTTGAAAGTGCGCTGCGCGCCGGGCTGGCGCCGATCCTGTTCACTTCGGCGAAGACCGGCGCCGGCCTCAACGAATTGCTGCACGTCATCGCCAACCTCGCCCCCAACCCCAGCGAAGGCAACCCGCCGCCGTTTTACAAGGGCGAGCCGGGCGGCGAAACCGAAGCCTTCCACGCCGAGCCGGATGCCGGCCAGCACGTGCTGGCGCATGTGTTCAAAGTCCTCTCCGACCCGTACATGGGCAAAGTCGGCATCTTCCGCGTGCATCAAGGCACCGTGCGCAAAGACGCCCAATTGTTCGTCGGCGACGGCAAGCGCCCGTTCAAAGCCGCGCATTTGTACACGCTGCAAGGCAAAGACTTTGAAGAAGTGGACGAACTGTTGCCCGGCGACATCGGCGCGGTGGCGAAGGTCGAAGAACTCTTTTTCGACTGCGTGCTGCACGACTCCCACGACGAAGACCACATCCATTTGAAGCCGCTGAACTTCCCCCAGCCGATGGCCGGCCTGTCGGTGGAAACCAAGCGCAAGGGCGACGAGCAACGGCTGTTCGACATCCTCGACAAGCTGGCCTTGGAAGACCCGACGTTCAAAATCGAACGCCGCCCCGCCACCAACGAAACCGTCATCCGTGGCTTGGGCGACGCCCACTTGAAGGCCAAGCTGGAAAAAATGTCCAGCCAATACAAGCTGGACGTGGACACCAAGCAGCCCTTGGTGCCGTACCGCGAAACCATCAGCGCACCGGCCGAGGGCCACTACCGCCACAAAAAACAGACCGGCGGCGCCGGCCAGTTCGGCGAAGTGTATCTGCGCGTCGAGCCGCTGGAGCGCGGCGCCGGCTTTGAGTTTGTCGATGCGGTGAAAGGCGGCACCATCCCCGGCTCGCTGCTGCCGGCGGTGGAAAAAGGCGTGCGGCAAGCCTTGGTGGACGGCGTCGTCGCCGGCTTCCCGGTGGACGATCTGCGCGTCACCGTCTACGACGGCAAAACCCATCCGGTGGACAGCAAAGAAATCGCCTTCGTCACCGCCGGCCGCAAAGCCGTCGTCGAAGCCATCCGCGCCGCCAGCCCCAGCGTGTTGGAGCCGATTGTGGACATCGAAATCATCGCCCCGGAAGCCGCGATGGGCGACATCACCGGCGACCTCTCCGCCAAGCGCGGCCACATCACCGGCACCGACGCCAAAGGCCATGGCCGCATCGTCATCAGCGGCAAAGTGCCGCTGGCCGAACTCGGCGACTACCAGTCGCGCCTGAACTCGCTGACCAGCGGCCGCGGCCACTTTTCCATCGAACTCAGCCACTACGCCGCCCTGCCCGCGCATTTGCAGCAGCAATTGGCTGGCGGGTTTAAGTTGAAGGAAGAAGACGAGTAATCCCGGCGGCAGCGCGGATGACATTCCCGGTGGGGATGTTATCCGTCGCGGCCTAAATTCAAGCTAAATCGGTTAATGAAAATGCATGCCACGCCGCAGAATCTACAAGCTTTTTTTGACCAATGGTCTTATCTTTCTAGCCGTAGTCCTTTGGAGCAGAAGCTGCAACGATTCTTCGACGAAATGCAGGATATTCTTCCGCTAACGAACACAATCCAGAAACCCGCACAATATCGGCTCGGAAGTGCCATAAATCTACCTAGTTTGGAAAGCTTTTTGCTGGATTTGACCGCAGCGATGCCATCGGCACGACGCGCCGGATTTCTGTGCAATCCATGGGAGATAGCTTCGTTAAAGCGTGATGAAGTGCGCAATTCGTCGGTATTGGCGTGGTGGCTGAACCCGGTAGGAAGCCACGGCTATGGCGACGCCTTACTGTCAAGCTTGCTGGGCTGGATAAATATCAATCATCCCAGCCTCAATCTGCCCGCCACTATCAGTAATCGCTGTTCAGTGCGCGTGGAAAGCTCCCCCGATGGCGACACCCGCAACCGCGTAGATGTTGAGATTGACGATCAGCGGTTTCTACTGTGCATTGAGGTTAAAATTGATGCGGGTGAAGGCAGGGATCAAGTATTGCGCTATTGTCAGATGGCAGCATCACGGGCAGGCGGGCGGCCTTGGGCATTGCTGTTTCTCACCCCACAAGGGCGTAGGCCGGAAGCCAATCCGGCAAGGGCTGAAAATGACCAGCAATTGCTTGAAAAGCATGTTATCTCGTTGTCATGGAGACAAATCGCGTTTCATCTTGAGCAAGCAATAAAACCTTTCGCATCGGGTTTTGTCGCCTTGTTGGCTAGGGCATTCTGCCAACATATCCGCAAATTTTAACCTTTAAAAGGCAACCATCATGGCCGACGAAAGAAAATCAGGAAAATTGATTTTGGACAATTTGGCGATGTTCAAAGAATCTGTTGAGCTATTTGAGCAACAAATCCAGCCTGAGGTGTTTACAGAGATTCGCTCATGTATTGAAAGCTGGGCCAATCAAAATGGCTGGATCTGTGGCGCACTTGACAGGACTAGAAATGACTCTTGGTGGATTGCACCGGCGAGTTGGAGACCTGATGGGCATAATGGGCTACCTAACGTGTGGTTCGGATTTTGTAATGAAGCCAGATTTGAGGGGTCGTTTAATTTAGCCAAGCTATGTGGCTGCGGGCAAGACCGCTTGGGTTTTAGCTGGTGGGGTAATACACAATATCTTGGCCTAACCAATGCGCAATTGAAGACTTTCTGCAGAAATTTTCCACCAGAAAAGTCTCGAAAATTAACAGAGTTAGGTTGGCACGACAGAGGAAATTGGATTATATGGTTTATGCCAGTTAGTATTGACAGCGCAAAACTGGGGACAGCCTATGAAAACCAAGACTATAAAGAAGCCTTGCAGCCCTTGCTTCAAACCCTTGAAAAACTCAAAACCAGCCAAGCCATTTTCGATGAGATTCTCAACTTACATGGCATAGCATAGGCATTGCAAACCCTGTTGCGCTTCCCTGCTCTGCGCTTGCCTACTGCAAACGCCCCAACTTCAATGCCCCCAAACCTCATCCAAACTATTGGCGTCAAGGACGCGCTCACCCCACAGCAGCAGGGTTTCGGCGTCGGCGCTGGCGATGCGCTGACGGGCGGAATCCGGCAGGGTGCGGAATTTGCGCTCCAGCAAGCGGGTCAGCAAAGCCGCTTCGCCTTCGACACGGCCCTCGACACGGCCCTCGACACGGCCCTCAACACGGCCCTTTTGATGGCCTACGGCCAGTCCCTCCTCGCGGCCCTCGCCAAACACATCGCGGTAAAACTGGGTTTCTTTCAGACTGACATCAGTGAAGTTGAGCATTTTTCTAATCTCCTCGCGGGTGAATTTCGGCAATTTATAAACCAGCACAGTTTCCAGCAAATCCGCCCAGGCTATGCCATCGGCGGGTCGGCTGGCGTAGTGGGTTTGAACTTTGCGCACGATGGGCGCAATAGCGGCCGTCTCGGCGACAATCAACGCAATCAGCCACAGTTTCGGGTTGGCGCTGTCCAGCAGCGGCAATTGGTCTAAGTATACCCGATGCACATTGGGCAGCGTGGCCAAGGGCGCGGTGGCTGGACACAAGCATTCCACCCCTGCGTTCGGGTATATCACCACCGCCTGCCAAGGATGCAGACTGGGGTATTGGCTCAGGTGCAGCAGTATCTCGCCAAAGAAGCGCGGGTAAAAATCCTCATCGGCCTGAAACTGCACTTCGACATAGCCGCGTGGCGCGGCGAGACAGTCGGCGGGCGGATTGGCGATGCCGTCCAAACGGAATGCGGTTTGTTTGACTTCTTGCGAGATAAACCGGTATCGGCCCGCCTCCGGCACGTCCAACCCGGCCAACTCAAAAGCCAACGTCGGCTGTGCCAGCAGCAGGCGATAAAACAGGCTGTCGGTTTTCATTGCACCGGCCACGCCGCATTCGGCGCTTCGCCAAACATCTCCGGGGCGTACATCGCCTCGACGCGGGTGGCGGGCAGCGCGAATTGGCCGGGGGTATTCAGGCGGATGGTATATTCCAGCGTCCACTGCCCTTTCGGCACATATTCATAATAAGCGCGGAAAGCATCAAACCGGCGCTCCTGAAACGCCGGCCACACCCAGCCGGTGCCGCTGTCCTGCGCCAAGGTCTGCGAATCGCCGCCCAGCCCGGAGCCTAAGATCGTCGCCCCGGCCGGCACCGGGTCGTCCACCACCACCCAACTCATGTCCGCCTGCGCGTCCAGCACCAGCTTGATTTTTGCCACATCGCCCTTGCTCCACACCCCGGCCTGCTGTTGTTCGAGCGGCGTCACGCTGCGCTGAATGCTGTAGCCAGCCGACAAGGCTTGCGTCAGCGGCAGCGCGGCGCGGCTTTGGATGATCGCCCAGGGCTTGCCGGTGCCGGTGTGCTTGACCGTCAGCGTCGCCGGCACCTCGCCCCAAGGGAAGTTCAGCGCGGTTTGCTTGCTGCTTTCCGTCCATTGCGTGCCTTTGTTGACGCCGTCCAGCGCGGCTTCGGTGTAGCCGGCCACCGGCACCGACTCGAACGCCGCGCTGAATTTTTCCATTGCCAGACGGCCCCAGGCATTGGCCGGCGTGGTGTCCCAATGGCCGCGCCGTTGGCGGCCTATCGCGCCGGTCGCCAAGCGTGGGATGTCGGCCTGCCATTGCGGCTGGTCGAGCAGCGACAGCAGGGCGCGGACGGCGTTTTCGTCAATCGACACCATCAGCCACCACAACTGGTCGTTGTCTTCCGTCGAAAAGCCCATGCGCGTGCCTTGCAGGTTCATGCGCGAACGCAGGATTTGCGAGGCTTCGCGCAGGCGCGTCTCGCGCTGGGCGATAGTCGGCACACGCTTGAGCAGGTTGAGCCAGTCCAGCACGGCGGAAGTCGGCCACAGGTTCGGGTCTATGCTGATCGCGCCGAGCATGTCCGGCGTCGCCAAGCCATAGCGCGACAGCGCTTCGAGCGCCGCCAGCTTGCGCACCGCCAAATCGGCGGCGGCGATGGACGAGTTGCGCTTGACCTTGCCGGCGACAAAATCCTTCAGCCCGTCTTGCAGCCGCCGCAAAGACTCCGGCGGAAGCGCCCAGCCCGCCTCGTGGGCAATCGACAGCACATACGACGTCAGCACATCGCTGCCGCGCAGGCTGTCGATGGCGAAGTATTTCAGCAGGCCGTCGTCGTCGATGAACGCTGGCATGGCTTGCGTGACCGCCTGCCATTGGCCGGTGTTGCGCAGCGCGACGGCTTTGGAGACGCGCTGTTCCATGCAGGAAAACGGATAGCGGGCCATGTATTCCTGCACCCCGCTCAAGCCGTCGCCGAGCTTGGCGCGCAGCGACACACGCACACCGCCGCGCCCGGCCACCGCGCCGTCCGGGCGCTGCACCGGCATCGCCAAGGGCTGGCCGACTTGCGCCAGCGTGGCCTGATAGACGCGCACCGGCCACAGCGGGATGACATCCTGGCTGACTTTCAGCAAGTCGCGGGCCGAGCCGTCAGCGCTGTCCACGGCAATTTCCCAGTTTAATTTGCTGGCGTCCAGCGGCACGGTGATATCCCAAGCGACTTCCTGCGCCTGCCCCGGCTTGAGCGCCAACGTGACCGGCGGCAATTCCTGCCAATTCACCACAGGCGGCGTCTCGGCCGGATTGGCGGCGGGTTTGGCGACGCTCACCAGCCCGTTGTTCCATTTCGCCTTGGCGCTGACATTCAGCGCCCGCTGCGAGGCGTTGCGCACGGTGAACACGGCTTTGAAGCGGTCGCTTTCGCGCACCAAAGGCGGCAAGCCGGCATGCAGCATCAGGTCTTGCGTGGCGCGGATGCTGGTGTCGCCGGTGCCAAAAAAGCCCAGGCCAGCGTGGGCGACGGCGGTCAGCCGGAAGGCGCTCAAGGAATCGTTCAGCGGCACGTCGATGTGCGCCTCGCCGAGCGCGTCCAGCGGCACCCGGCCACGCCACAGCAGCAGCGTGTCGAACAGTTCGCGGGCGGTCTGCCGCCCGCCGCCGCCGCCGTGCGGGACGGCTTTGCGGCCGTAATGGCGCTTGCCGACCACTTGCATTTGCGCGGTGCTGGTGTAGACCTCGATGCCACGCTTGCCCATCATGCCGTCCAGCAGTTTCCAGGAGTCGTTCGGGCGCAGTTCCAGCAAACCCTCGTCCACCGCCGCCAGCGCGATTTCGGCGTCCGGCGGCAGCGGGCCGCCGTCGGCGCGCGACACTTTCACGTTCAGCTTGGCGGTTTCGCGCACTTTGTACGCCTCGCGGTCGGCCTGGACTTTCACGTCCAGCCGGTTCGCCGTCCAACCCACCGTCAGCGGCGCGTAGCCTAAGCGGAACGCGGGTTTGTTCAAATCCACCAAGGCGCTGACCGATTTGTCTTCCAACTTGAAGCCGAGCTTGCCGGCCAATTCGCGGAACCAAGCGAAGCGGTCGTGCGCCCGCCCGCGCACCGCCAGCACCGACACATAGACATTCGGCGCGTAATTCGCCTTGATCGGCAGTTCGATCACCGGCTCTTTGCCGGACAGCGGCACGACATAGGCGTCCAACACGCCTTCGCGTTCCACCGTCACCAAGGCGGTGGCTTCGCGGAATGGCATGCGCACTTGCAGCCGGGCGGTTTCGCCCAAGTCCCAGGCTTTCTTTTCCGGCAGCACGTCCATGCGGTCGCTGGGGCTGTTGTCGAACCACCAATCCTTGCCGCCGGCCACCCAGACTTCGCTGGTGCTGAACGTCTGATTGCCGTCGTCATCCTCGGCGCTGGCGCGTAGCACAATGCTGCCCGATGCGCCGGGCTTCAACTCACAGGCGACGACGCCGGTTTTGTCCGCTTTGCCTTCGCAGTTCGGTTCCAGCTTGCGGTATTCGCTTTGGTGTTCGTAATCGTAAAAGCCGCCAATCAGGCGCTTGCGGTAGGAATACGTGGTTTTGTGGAATAGCTCGACTTTGATTTTTTGGCCCTGCGCCGGTTTGCCCTGCGGATCGACGGCGGCGACTTGAAAACGCAATTGGTCGGGCGCACCGGCCCAGCCTTCGTCTTTGATGCCGAGCGCGACTTTGGCCGGCCACAGCGGAATGCGCCGGGCTACGGATAAAATCTGGCCGTTGGCGTCGGGGTATTCGAGTTCGGCCAGCAATTCCTGGTGGCTGTCGGGTTTTGGCAAATTCGGGATGGTCGCCCGCGCCGCTCCGGCCTTGTCCAAGGTCAGCGGCAACACCTGCGCCGGCGACGTTTTCTCCGCCGTGTCGGCTTCTTCGTCGCTGTCGTCGGCCTCCTCCACCAAACCGGCTTTGACATCGGCACCGCCGAAGCTAAAGCCCTCAAAGTCGGGGAAATCCAAGGCGCGGCTGCGCACTTGGCTGCGCAGCTTCACCGGCAATTGCGCCGCCCCGCCGCCTGCGAAATAACTGACGAACAAATCCATCGTCGCGTCCTTGGCGTTGACTAAATAGTCGGCGGTCGGCTGGATCGCCGCTTTCATCGTTGGCACGCGGAACTGCTCGACACGGAAATTGCCGGTGTCGGCCACCCAGTCCTCGCCCTTGCGCAAGGACACTTGATAAACGCCGAGCTTGGCCTCGGCGGGAATCGCCCAGCTTGCCTCGCTGACGCCGCCGCCGTCGAATTCGACTGGCAGCGTGTATTTCTCGTCGCTGCCTTCATGGCGGATTTCCACGGTGTCCGGCATATCAGTGTCGTAGGCCGCGAAGCCCAGGGCGCTGTGGCGGCGCAGGAAGTGCTTCATTGACACGGTTTCGCCGGCGCGGAACAGGCTGCGGTCGAACACCGCATGCGCCAGCTTGGCGCCGCCCGCCGAACCCACATCCAGCCGAAAATCGTAAGGCTCCAGCCCTTTGTTCCAGCCCGACACGACGAAACTGAGGTCGTCGCCCAGCCGGGCGGTGATGAACAAGGGATTCGAGGATGAACCTTTCGAGCAATACAAGCCGCTGTCCATCTCCGGCAAGGTCGTGTCGATGCGCACCGTGCCGTCCGGGCCGGTGCGCCCGCGCCAGAATTCGCGGTCGCCGCAAAAATCGCTGATGCGGACTTCGGCGTCGGCCACCGGCTGCGCCTGATCCAAGCTCGTCACCCACACCAAGGACGACTCGCGGCCCCATTTGAAATGCACCGACATATTGGTGACCAGCGCCGAAGTCGCCACATAGCGCGGTTTTTCTTCGCCAAGCAAAGACGCGCCTAGGCGCGGGCTGGCGAGTTCGACGACATAAAAACCCGGCGCTTGCAACGGAATGCCGACGACCTCAAACGCCTTGGCCCCCGCCGGCTTGGGCAAGTCGAAGGCTTGCGGCTTGTCGCCGGGGCCGAACACCGACGTTGTGCCGGTCAAGTTGCGGAAGCGCGGCTCGTCGTCTTCGTTTTCCTTGGGGATTTCCTCAAAGCGCACATTGCCGGCGCTGTCCACTTTGCGCAGCCACGCGGCAATGGCGGCGTCGGTCTGGGCTAGCTTTTGCAGTCGGCCGGGAATGCCGGCCTGCCCCGGCTGGCTGCGCTTGGCGGCGACATTGGCTTCCAGATTGCGCAGCGTCACCGGCAACACGCCGCCCTCTTTCGCCTCGATGATGCCAAACTCGCCGCTAAACTTCGCCAGCGGCGGGTATTCGTCAGTTTGCGTGTCCAGCGGAAATTGCCCGGCATTCTCCAGCGCCCGCCCAGCGTCGTCGCGCAAATCCGGCGGCAGCACGATTTTGAAATGTGTGCTTTCCGGGAACGGGCCTTTGAATTCCAGCGCTTGGACGCTGGGCTGCTTTGCCGGGTCTAGGCCGTCGGCCGGATAGGTTTTGCCCTGCGCGTCCTGCAATTGGATTTTTTGCGCCAGCCCGGCGTCTATCGGGGCGCTGAAATGCAGCGTCATCGGCAGAAACGGAATGCAATGCGCCTTGGCGTTGACTTTCTCGCATTGGAAACTTGCCGAGAACGCCGGGCGGACGGTGAAGTTTAAGGTTTGGTCTTTTGCGCTGGCGACGCCGGACGGCGCGGCGACGCCCGCGCCCCAGACCAGCCGCACCTCGGCTTCCGGCGGGAAATGGCGGCGGCATTGCAGCACCAGCAGACGGTCGTCGGTGGCTTTGTCAAAGAAATAAGCCGATTGCCGACGCAGCGGCCCAGACAGCAGCGTGGCCCGCGCCTCGCCGGTGACGACATTGACCTCGATGCGCTCTTCCAGCCCGTCCGCCTCGCAATGGGCGAAAGCTTGAACCGAAGCCGGATCGACGGCGGCGTCCAGCTTAAGGATAAACAGCGGGTCTTCATCGATCTG
>JBJSYU010000563.1:0-3960 GCA_046089945.1 Candidatus Methylumidiphilus sp. | reverse complement strand
GAGGCCGACCGCCGCAAGGACGAGTTCCTTGCCATCCTCGCGCACGAATTGCGCAATCCGCTGGCCCCCATCCGCAACGCCTTGCAGGTCATTAAGGCGCTCAGCCTCGCCGATCCGACTTTGTTGTGGGGCTTGGAGGTCATCGACCGGCAGGTGGGACAGATGGCGCTTTTGCTGGATGACTTGCTGGATGTCGCCCGCATCATGCAGGGCAAAGTGGCGTTGAAGCCGGCGCCGGTGGCCTTGTCCGAGATCGTCGGGCGGGCGGTGGAGTCCAGCTTGCCGCTGATCGAGGCGCGGCGGCAGCGCCTCGATATTGACTTGGCCGACGCGGAACGCCGCCTATGCGGAGACCTGCTGCGGCTGGCGCAAATCCTGTCCAATCTGCTGCACAATGCGGCGAAGTATACCGGCGAAGGCGGACAGATCCGCTTGAGCGCCCGTGCCGAGGGCGACGCGGCGGTGTTCCGTGTGTGCGACAACGGTATGGGAATCGCCCCGGAAGCCTTGCCCGGCATGTTTGACCTGTTCGCCCAGGCCGACCACTCGTTGGCCCACGCCCAGGGTGGGCTGGGCCTGGGCTTGCCGCTGGCGCGGCAATTGGCGGAACTGCACGGCGGCACGCTGGAAGGCCGCAGCGCCGGGCTGGGCTTGGGCAGCGAATTCACGCTGCGCCTGCCGCTGCCGCCAGACTGCGCCGCCGCCGCCCCGCCGCCCGCGCCAGTGGCGCCGCATCAAGGCTTGCGGATTTTGGTTGTGGACGATTACGCCGACGCGGCGGAGACCTTGACGGTCTGGCTGCGGCTGGCCGGCCACGACACCCGCCCGGCGGGCAACGGCGCGGAGGCTTTGGCCGCTGCGGCAAGCTTCCGGCCGGACGTGGTGCTGCTGGACATCGGCCTGCCGGACATGGACGGCTATGCAGTCGCCCGCCGCCTGCGCGGCACGGACGCAGGCAAAGCGGCGGTATTGATTGCGATGACCGGCTACGGGCAGGCGCAAGACATCCGCCGCTCGCAAGAGGCTGGCTTCGACCGGCATTTGCTGAAGCCGGTGGACGCGGAGGAATTGCTGGGGATATTGGCCGGGCTGGGGCAGCGGGGTAGGGCAGGGGCGGATAGCCCATATCCGCCAACTTAAGCGACAACCATTTGAATTATAATACTGTTTCCACTGGCATCCACATCAAAGCCGCGTAGCGGCGACTTGATGGTAGCCGGGGGTTTTAACCCATATGCGCCAACTTAAGCCCCATGACCGTAAAAGGCATGAACCACGGAAAACACGGAAGACACGGAAAAACAACGCCTTACTTCCGTGTAGTCCGTGTTTTCCGTGGTTTTAAGCTTTTCAATAGCCTTTGTCGTTCAATGGGTTGCGCTTTAAGTTGGCGCTTATGGGCGGGCAGCCCCGGTTGACGTAAGAAGTCCCGCCCCTCAAGGGCAAAGCGAGCCAACCTTGCCGAGGTTGTTGCGCACCGACATCCAGCCCATGCCCAGATTGGTTTTGCGGTTGGTGATTAAAACCATCAGGATGTGCGGCTTGTCGCGGATGACCGCCATAAAATGATACGTGCCATCGGTGGCCATTTGGATTTCGTTGATAGTGTTTTCCACCGGCCTGCCGCGCTGGCTGGATAACAAGGCTTCGACCGTGCGTATGGTTTTGCCCCGGAACATATCCACCGCCGCGGCCGCCACCGCTTCCAAATACGACTGCGTGAAATACGGGACGTTGTGCGCCACCGCCAGCAGCAGGCCATTGTTGATATCCACCACCGCGCAGGCCAATGCGCCGTCCACGTCGCCGATGATTTCGTGGAGAATGTCGTCTAGTTTTGCCATACTCGCTACCCCTGTATAGATACTTTTAACCAAGCCCCGGCGCAGTGCTGCCGCCGCTTGCCAAGGCTGCAATCAGCACCACCAGCGACTGCGACTCGCGGGCATCGACCACGCCCACCGGATAGTCGCAATCCCGGTTGCGCAGAAACTGTTTGTATTCGTCCACTGTTGGGTTGCGTTTGGCGTCATAATGGCTGACGCCGACGGCGACCCGGCCACCCGAAAAGCCCACAGCATAATGGTCGAGATAATAAGCCAGTTCGGCAAAGGGGTCGGTGCCGGTGTTATCGATCAGTATCAGCAAACCCCATGCCCGCCCGCACAAAATCTGCCCCATGAAATCAAAGCGCCGCTGCCCCGGTGTGCCGTAGATTTGCAGTTTGGCGTCGGCGCCGAAGCGGACTTCACCATATTCCATGGCGACGGTCGTGGTGGGTTTCTGTGTCGCCACGGCGTCGCTGGGGCTGGCTTCGGTCAGCAGCGGCGGTGTTTCGCTTAAAGTGGTCAGCGCCGTGGTTTTGCCCGACCCGACGCAGCCGACCAGCACTAGCTTCAAATAAATGCCGTCGCCGCAATGGGCCAGCAGCGCCGCCCGCAACGCCGCCCGCTGCTTGGCTTTTTGCCCGGCCAGCCAGCGCCCTTCGTCGCCGCGGGCCATAAGCCCCTGATAGGCGCAGGCATTGTGGAAATCGACCACGTTTTGCAACGGCGCGCCGCTGCGGGCGGCGATTTCCTTCAAGCTGGCCATGCCCGCCGCCATCTCCGTGGCGATATCATGGTACAGCCCATAAAACGACAGCCGCGCATGCCCCGGCCATTCGCGCAAATACACCGCGTCATCCAGCCGGCAATCGGCGAGGATGCGGCCATTCGACCCGGCCAGGATCGAGAACCACAGGCATTCGGACAATGTGCGCCGCTTCGCCAAACCCCAGTCGGCCACCTCCTCGCGCAGCTCGGCCTCGGTCAATTCGGTGATATCCAACTCGCCTATCTCCGCGCGGCACAGCACGGCGAGTGCCATGGGATCGGCCGCCGTGTAGACGGCGTTTTCAGGCGGGCAGAGATATATCGTGGGATACCCCGGCAACCGGCAGACCAAGCAGGTATTCTGCCGGATGGCCTGTTCAATAATGCCGGCCAAATGTTGATTAAGGCGGAAACATTCGGCATAAGCCGCTTGCGGCGCCAACTTTTGTAGCTGCGCCGCGACCGGCTGCGCCAAGATGGGCTGGGCCTCCGCCTGCTTGAAATAGTCCGCCACCTTATTGAGGATTTGCACCACCTCGCTCAAGCGCGGCATGGCTTCCGGCGGGCGCGGCAAATGCCACAGCATCCCGGCGGCAGGCTTTGCGTCGGTGTAGGCCACCAGCCGCTCCGCCGGGTATCTGCCGGCGTATTCGTCCCATGCGGAATACGGTTCAGTGGAATCAAACGCGATAATCACCACATCCGCCGGATCGCCTTCCACGATAGTCCAAGCATGGTTCAGCACCGCCCCGGCCAGCGTCAAAATCGCCTGGAAATATTCATATTCACGCTTACTGTCAGAATGCGTCTTCACCGTCAAACTTCGCATTGCCATATCCTTATTAAAAACCCTGGAATACACCCGGCTGGCAGCGTTTCCGCATGGCGCGGACGCGCCCGGCGGAAAACGCCGCACAGCCAAAACTTAGGCTTCAAACTACAGAATCCAGAGGGGTTTGCCTAATCCGTGCGACTACGGATGGCGGCGGCGGCGGCGGGGTTGCTAGACTGGGAGGCTGCGGGGGCGGGTGGTTTTCTGAATCGACTTATCGTCGGCATCCCTGCCGGCGTTTGAGGCGTTCCAGACTTTGGCCGGCAGGATGCCGGTGCTACGACGGCCGGCAGTATGTCGGCGCTACGAGTGCAGAGCCTACAGCGGCTTGCCCATGGACAGGGCGGTGACGATCAAATCGGCGATGGATTTGGCCTGCAATTTGTCCATCAGGCTGGCGCGGTAGACTTCCACGGCTGGTTGACTGACAAAACTCCCCGCCGCCTTCTAAGTTGTTGAAGGCGCTGCAAAAAGGAAGACATGCCGCCAAGGCAAGTCATCCATCCAGCGGGAGCGGTCAAGCTGCCGGCGGGA
>JBJSYU010000562.1:0-6738 GCA_046089945.1 Candidatus Methylumidiphilus sp. | reverse complement strand
GCCTATAAATGACAAGCTTCCCAGTACACAAATAGGCTTCATCAAAGTAAGCCATGTACTCGTTGAGATGGATAGCTATGCAGAGCTTGTAGATCCAAGGACACGATTTGTAGATCCTTTCAAAGTTGCCGACCTCCATCGTAATGCATCGGCTATTACTTACACTTTGCCAGGAAGCAATATCAGATTTCAAAATGCAAAGAGTGTAAAAGATGGATTTAGGCGGGCAGTTTTTAAACAATTAAGCGCTGATAAAGCCAAGCAAGGCTCTAATCGGATGGTGTTAGTTGATACTTTATTGGTGCTTAATGATGGGCATATCAGTATAGCAAAATGCCCGTCCTGCGGGATCGATAATGTTTTTAATTTTGATGCTAGCAGACAACAGCAAGTTTGCAATAATTGCGAAGATATTGTATTTGTTACGGATTGGTTGCGGTTGCACGAAGACGTTTCCGACTTCGGAAACAATGCTAGTGCAATGACGCGCATGATGAATGCTATTGAGCATCTTTTGTTGGCTGCGCTGGTGATTCAAGTGTTTGATGCGGATTCACGTGCTTTAGCCAAGATGGCCTTCGTCATGGATGGGCCTCTAGCCATTTTTGGTCAGCCAGCTAAATTGCATGCGCGGATAATGCTGTTGCTGAATAGAGTTAATAGTCGCCTAAGTCAGCTAAACCTAGAGCCTTTATTGGTTATTGGTCTACAAAAAACTGGTGAGGTAATGGATCACCTCAACTTACTAAACAATCACCTGCCTCATGGGGTTATACGCATACTGGATGATAGTTACCGATACAAATACATTAAAGGCTGTGACTCGCCATCTCTTAATTTTGGCTCTGAAACCTACTATGGGCAGGACTTTCTTTTTAAAACAGAAAAAGGCCGAGTCTTTAACTTTGCTATTCCTTATCCCTTTGGCGATAAAAGTATTTTTGGTGATCAAAAATTATTTGCACAAGCCAAAGCTGATCCCAAGAACTATGGGTCTTTAATTTGTCGGGCTTGCGATCTAATCCGCCATTTTGAGCTTGATCTATATGAAAATGCAATTGTCCCAGTTGCCCTTGCCCATCGACATGCATCTATTAGTATTGTGCCAGGTGGAAAGGTTTTAGATATACTTACAAAAGCAGGATTAGAGCATTTGTCTTAATTTGCATGCTTATTCATTCGTTCATCATGCAACAGCGAAGAGCAAACGACTTTATTGTCTGCCCATGCAGAATCTCAACAAACCCAAGCCACCGTCAATCTCGATGAAGCCTTGCTGTCCCAGACGGTAAGCTCCGTGCGGCATGTTCAGACCGCGATCATCTCCATATACGCTATCTTCGCTGCTCTTCCCGCCAAGGTTGCGCAGCCACAGTCCAAGCCGGCATGCCCCAGCCGGCAATCGCCCATGCGCGGGCGGGGCGGGGCATGTAGAATATGCCGTTTCAAAAAATTGCGCGGGAGGCCCGAAAGGGCGCGCTTTTTAGGCGTCGCGGCGGTCGCCGCGCCCGCTTCATCCGTTTAACAGCCACCATTTGAGGAACCATCATGCAGGTTTATTACGACAAAGACGCCGACCTTTCCATCATCCAGGGCAAGAAGGTTGCCATCATCGGCTACGGTTCGCAGGGCCATGCCCATGCCTTGAACTTGAAGGAGTCGGGCGTCGATGTCATCGTCGCGCTGCGCCCAGGCTCGACGTCCGCCGTCAAGGCGCAGAACGCAGGGCTGTCGGTGCTGCCCATCGCCGAAGCGGTGCAGTCGGCCGATGTGATTATGGTGCTGGCCCCGGACGAGCATCAGGCCAAGCTGTACGCCACGGACATCGAGCCGAACATCAAGCAGGGCGCGGCGTTGGCGTTCGCCCACGGCTTCAACATCCATTTTGAGCAGATCCTGCCGCGCGCCGACTTGGACGTGATTATGATCGCGCCGAAAGGGCCGGGCCATCTGGTGCGTTCGACCTACACCCAGGGCGGCGGCGTGCCGAGCTTGATCGCGGTGTTCCAGGACGCCTCCGGCCGCGCCAAGGAGATCGCGCTGTCGTATGCCTCGGCCAACGGCGGCGGCCGCGCCGGCATCATCGAGACCAATTTCCGCGAGGAGACCGAGACCGACTTGTTCGGCGAGCAGGCGGTGCTGTGCGGCGGCGCGACGGCGCTGGTGCAGGCGGGCTTTGAGACGCTGGTCGAGGCCGGCTACGCGCCGGAGATGGCTTACTTCGAGTGTCTGCACGAGTTGAAGCTGATCGTCGATCTGATGTACGAGGGCGGCATCGCCAATATGCGTTATTCGATCTCCAACACGGCGGAATACGGCGACTTGACCCGTGGGCCGCGTGTCGTCACTGAGGAGACGAAGCAGGAGATGAAGAAGATTTTGAAGGAAATCCAAAGCGGCGAGTTTGCCCGCGAGTTCATTCTGGAGAACCAGGCCGGCGCGGCAACCTTGAAGGCTAAGCGCCGCTTAGGCCGCGAACACCCGATTGAGCAGGTCGGCGCGAAGCTGCGCGACATGATGCCGTGGATCAAGGCAAACAAGATCGTGGACAAGACCAAAAACTAGGCTCCCGCCTTTTCCGGCCCCTTCCCGCAGGGGAAGGGGCTTTGGGGAAAAGGGGGGTTCCGTTGTGTGTCAACCATGCCCCAAGGCCCAAGCGATGAGCGAAGAACCCAGTCCCTCCCGTAAACCCCGGCGCGGCATTTACCTGCTGCCCAATCTGTTCACCACCGCCGCGCTGTTCGGCGGCTTCTACGCCATCACGGCGGCGTTAAACCAAAATTTCCTGGCGGCGGCCATCGCCATTTTTGTGGCGATGGTGCTGGACGGCCTGGACGGCCGCGTCGCCCGCATGACCAACACGCAGAGCGCGTTTGGGGCCGAGTACGACAGCATGGCCGACATGATTTCCTTCGGCGCGGCCCCGGCCCTGGTGGTCTACATCTGGTCGCTGTCTTCGCTGGGCAAGCTCGGCTGGGTGGCGGCGTTTGTGCATTGCGCCGGGGCGGCGCTGCGGCTGGCCCGCTTCAACACGCAAATCGGCAAAGAAGACAAGCGTTTTTTCCAAGGGCTGCCCAGCCCGTCCGCCGCCGCGATTTTGGCCGGCTTTGTCTGGGTCTGCGCCGAGTACAACGTGGCCGGCACTAGCGTGGCCTATCTGACGCTGTGCCTGTCCACCGCCACCGGTCTGTTGATGGTCAGCAATTTCCGCTATTACAGCTTCAAGGATGTCGATCTGCGCGGGCGGGTGCCGTTCATCAAGGCGATCACCATCATGCTGGCATTTGCGCTGGTGTTCACCAACCCGCCGCTGGCGCTGTTCCTGTTTTTCCTGGGCTACGCCGTTTCCGGCCCGGCGTTGACCTTGACGATGCTGCGCCGCAAGCGGCATGAGCGCAAGGTGTGAGCCATGTCGCGTTGGAAGGCTGCTGCCATTCACTGTGCCATCGGCTTATTGGTTGTCGGCGGCATCGGCGCACTGCTGGCTTTGACGTGGTATCCGCCGCTGTTGGCCTGGGCGGGCGGGCAGTTGGGCCTGCTCGGCATTCTCTACGGCGTCGATATCGGCGCCGGGCCGTTGTTGACCTTGATGGTCTACAAATAAGGTAAGCCCGGCCTGAAGTTTGATTTGGCGGTGATCGCCTTGGTGCAACTGCTGAGCCTGGGCTATGGGCTGCACACGATGTACCAGGCCCGGCCGGTGTATGTGGTGTTTTCGGCGGATCGCTTTGATCTGGTCACCGCCGTGGACATTTTGCCGGAAAGCTTGGCGAAGGCGACCCGTGCGCCTTACCAGTCGCTGCCGCTGCTCGGCCCGCAAACGATAGGCGCCCGCATGCCCAGCGACCCGGATGAAAAATCGGCGCTGCTGTTCAGCGCACTGCGCGGTGGCCCGGACGTGCAGCAGTTGCCGCAGTATTACCTGCCTTACGCGGAGGTGGCGCAGGAGGCTGTGCGCAAAGCCCAACCGTTGGAGGCGTTGATGGCCCGAAACGAGGTGGCGCGCGTCCGGCTGGCCTCGTGGCTCAAGGACAATCGGCGCGAGGCGTCATCGGTGAAATGGTTGCCGTTGTTGGCGAAGGCGCGCGAACTCACGGTGTTGGTGGATGGCGGCAGCGGCACGGTGCTTGACATGCTGGCCTTGCAGCCAGACTAACCGGAGGCGGCGGGCTGGCGCACGCATGCCCAGCCCGTCCGGCAGGCACGGAATGCGGTCAAAAATAGCGGGAGTTGACTAGAAAATGCACACCGATGGCGGCGAAATAGCCCAAGAGGATCACCGGGCACCATTTCAGGTGGGCGACGAAGGAGTATTTCCCCTGCGTCAGCCCCAGCAAGCCGATGCCCGGCGCCGAGCCGATGGCCAGCAGGCTGCCGCCCACCCCTAAGGTCAGCGTCAAAAGCAGCCATTGGCCCTGGGAAATGTCCGGGTGCATGCTCAGCACCGCGAACATCAGCGTGCCGTTGTCCACGAAGGCCGAAGACAAGCCGATCAGCACGTTCGCCACGGCCGGGTCGTGTGTGCCGTACAGCCATTGCGACACCGCGTCCAGGTAGCTGATGAAGCCGAGGCCGCCGATGCCCATCATCGCGCCGTAGAAGAATAGCAAGGTGTCCCAGTCCAGTCGGCCGACCTTCTCGAAAATATCGTAAGACGTCTGCTCCAAGACGCTGAGCCCCGCCAGCGGGACGGCGGCGGCGGCCAGCCGCCGCTGGTTGTTGCGTTCGCTGCGTTGCAGGTAAAAGCTGAAAAATTGCAGCAGGGTCAACCCGGCCATCATGCCGGCGGCGGGCGGCAGTTTGAGCAGCATGTCGAAGCCGACCGCCAAGGCGATGGTCGCGCCAAACAGCGCGATGACCCCGGCGGCGCCGCGCTGCATGCCGACCCGCTGCGCCAGCACTTCGGGCCGGGCGTTGGGCACGGCAAAATGCATCACCAGCGCAGGCACCAGAAAATTGACCAGGCAGGGCAGGAACAGGCTGAAAAACTGGCCGAACTCGACCATGCCCTTCTGCCAGACGAACAAGGTGGAGAGGCCGCCCAGCGGGCTGAACGTGCCGCCGGCGTTGGTCGCCACGACGATGTTGATGCAGGCCAGCGAAACGAAGCGCGGATTGTCCTTGCCCACCGCGACGACCACCGCGCCCATCAACAGCCCCGAAGTCAGGCCGTTGACGACGGAGGACAGCCCGAACACCAAAAAACCGGTGATCCAAAACAGCTTGCGGTAGCCCAAGTTGGCCGACAGCAGCCGGTTGCGCAGCACCTCAAACACCCGCATGTCGTCCATCGCGTTCAAATATGCCATCGACACCATGATGAACAGCAGCAGTTCCATGTAAGACTGGAGGTTGGACTTGAAGGCATCGACCAACAAATGCACATCGCCCTGGCGCCGGTAGGCCAAGGCAATCAAAATCCAAACCAGCGAGGCGCCCAACAGCATCGGCTTGGATTTGCGCAGGAAGGTCTGCTCCTCCAGCATCGCGGCGACATAGGCGAGGAAGATGACCAGCAGCGACAGGTAGCCGGCCCAGTGCCGGGTCAGGTCGAGCGGGGCGGCGGGGGTTGCGGCGTCGGCATATCCGAGCGCGGGGAATGCCAGCACTAAGCCGAGCAGAAGTTTTGAGGTGCGCATCAAGGTCTCGTGGTGGCGGGGAATGTTCGCGGCGGGTGGCCCGAATCCTCGGCAAAATAGCGGCAAGCGCCCGGCCAAGCGCGCCGGCCGGTTGATCTTTGAAACAACTTAACACAGCGCAAACAAAGGCGCAAAGCCCCGGCGCGGCGCAAGGCTGGCCCCGCGAATGGCCGGTTTCCCCCTAGCGCTTGCGGTCGGCGCGGCCGGTTGCTTGGCCGGGATGGCTCAGCGGCTGGGCGTTGCGGCGGGTGGATTTTCCAGCGTCCGCATCAGCTTGGAAAGCGCGCGGTTCGTCAGTGGAACGCCGGCCACTGGCCGACACTCAGGGATGCGGCTTTGGCCCGCTACAGGTTTGCAACTGTGCAAAAGATATGACTTTTGACAGGCCGTCCATGTGGCGTCTCTTGCGGCAAGTGGGGTGGGATAGGTGCGGCGGCGGGCGGTTTGCTAGTATTCTAGTCGATATTTTTACCGCCACCGAAGCCTTTCCCCGTGCCTGAGGGGCTGTGGGATTAAGGTTTTGCGGTGGCTTTGACCTTATGTGGATACCATGAATTTAAACATTAAAGATGGCTGGCTTGCCGGGGCTGAAAAAACCCTTGATTCCCCCAATGCCGACCACCGGCCAAAAGAAAACGACATTTCCCTGATTGTCATCCATTGCATCAGCCTGCCCCCCGGAGAGTTTGGCGGCGAGTGGATTGACCGGCTGTTCACCAACACCTTGCCGCCGGAGGCGCATCCCTACTTCGCGGGCATCCACCATTTGCGGGTGTCCGCCCATCTGCTGATCCGCCGCGACGGCAGCGTCACCCAGTATGTGCCGTTCCATCGGCGGGCATGGCATGCGGGCGTGTCGAATTACCAAGGCCGGGCAGTGTGCAATGACTTTTCCATCGGCATCGAACTGGAAGGCACCGAGGCTGTGCCGTACACCGACGCGCAATACCAGCGGCTGGCCGCTGCTGTCGCGGCCTTGCTGGCGCACTATCCGACGCTGTCGCGTGAGGCGATAGTCGGCCACAGCGATATCGCGCCGGGCCGCAAGACCGACCCCGGCCCGTCGTTTGAATGGGAGCGGTTTTTCCGGCTGCTCGAC
>JBJSYU010000561.1:0-8200 GCA_046089945.1 Candidatus Methylumidiphilus sp. | reverse complement strand
CTTCGCTGAGGACAAAGGCATCGCTTTCTTGAGCAACGCGGACAACGGAAACCCCAGCCACGGCACTACCGCCGACCACCCCTCTACGCAACGCAAGCGGTATAGATAGTCCTGCGGCGGAAAGCTGCGGTAAAGTTCATCAATCGAGAACGTGGCCGACCTCTCCACCTGCCCTGACACTTCAAGCATCCAAGGATCGGTCGCTATCACCTGCGCCAGATTCGCCGGACTGACCTTGTCGAAGGCAAGCTCGTAATAATTGTTGTAATGGCTGACGAGATTCTCAGGTGTCGCCACCTGATTTTCAACCAAGGCAGCAGACGCCGCCACATCACGAAACACCCCGGTCACCGCCAGCGAGCCGAGCAAGCGTAACGTAGCGCGTCTATCTTGGAAAACTTGAGGGTCGGTGATTTCGGAAGGTGGGATAGGTTTATCTGATTTCATGGGCATCGCCGCCTTCGATGGGCTAGACCGCAACGCCACGAGCGTTGCCTCGCTGTACGACATGAAAAAAAGCGTGAACTCAGCGCCTAAATCTCGCCGACTCCCGCCATGACATAATGCGAATCTAAGCTTTCAGGCGTCGATGCAATTCATTTATTTCGTTTTCCGCATTAACCTTATAGCTAACATCGTACTGTACCCCTAAGTAGTAGATGATATTGCCCTTGTTATCCAGCAGTGGCGTCACCTCCAATAAGTTATGAAATAAAGAACCATCTTTGCGGTAATTTCTAAGGTTGACCTTGACAGCCTCATGTTTCTTCAAACTTTCCCGCAGCTTATCTAACTCCAGTTGGTCGGTATCTGTACCCTGTAAAAAACGGCAGTTTCTGCCAATGATATCCTCCTGCTTATATCCCGTGAGATTTTCAAAAGCCTTATTGGCATACACAATGGGGCAATCATCCAAGTCGGGATCGGCTAAGGTTACGCCGTTGACGCAATGATCCAAAATGGCAGTAAGTACCTGCGGAATAATTCCAGAATCTTTTGTAATGATGAGGGGCATCGGTTCTCTCTCCAACACGTTAAGTTTTTTGTTTTAATGATTCCTGATTGAGCAAATTGGCCAGCGTCTCTATCGTGCTTTCCACCCCCTCAACCATCGCCACCCGAATTAACTTGACAAATGGGCGCATAAAAAATTCCAATTCCAATAGCTCGAAGCGGAACGTCACCTTAGTCTGTTCCGAGCTTAACATCTCCATTCTGTAGATTTGTCGATAAGGCGAATCTTTTCCCTCAAATACAAAATTATCCCATAAGTCGCAGTCGATTATCTCGAAGACAGAGGTGATTTGCTCATTATTCTCAACTCTAACTTGCCTGACTTTGTGGCCTTTATCTATTGGCACACCATTAAAAAACTCTAATTCGACGATGTTGGACATCCATTTCACATAATTTTCGTGAAAATTCCCGACGATAAAACTGAAAACCAATTTCTGCTGAAGATTAACAACCACGGCGGCCTCGGCACCTACAGGAACACCCCCGCCGACATTCAGTTTTAGTTGCATAGCATCTTTACTCCCTGCGCCGAGTTTTTCAAAGCATATTCGTTCATGTCAATCCTTATTTTTGGTTAGAAATAAGCATGGTTTACTTCGTCTACTTGCCGGATCGTGGAATCATCCGTAATATCTTGCGAAAGTGTTGCTCGGTGACAAAAGCGAGGCAGAATAATTGGACAAAATTATCGGCGACAATCATATTATTAAGGCCGATTTTCTTAGGCACAAGCTCCTTGCGGGTGCCGAACAACCGATCCCAAAACGCCAGAACAATGGCATAATTACTGTTATGCTCGCTGCGCCGCGCCGAGTGATGAACCCGGTGCAATGAGGGCGTAATAATAAATTGTGAGAGTTTATCTTCATGTGGCATCTCTAAATTCGCGTGATGAAAAAGTATAAAAACCAGCTGAATTGTCTCAATAAGCAAAATAATGTAGGCGTTGACACCAATCAGCATGACAAATGCACATTTATAGGGTATCTCAATGAGTAAGTCTATGAAATGAAAGCGAAATCCTGTGGTGACATTAAAGACTTTATCGCTGTGATGAACCTTGTGGAAGCGCCAAAGAAAATCATTATGATGGTTAATGAAATGCCACGCATAAATGGCAAAATCATATAGCAAAAAAGTAATTATCCATTTTACTGGCCCCTCCTCTAAATCATGCAATAGGCCATGCCCTGAAAAATCTTGCGCGACTAAAAACAAAGAACTCGCCCGCAGCAACGAAAGAATAATGTTATTAAATAGAAACGCGGTCGTATTGGTCAAAACTGATTCTTTGGCGATAGCGGCTGTGTATTTTTGATAGGGCCTGAACTTTTCCGCCGCGAGCAGGCAAAATAAAGCAACAAGAGCTAGAACAAAGAATAAACTGCTAGCAATTTGCGCGAAAGTTTCGGTGGTCATTTCACACTACCTTTGATAGATTGTTCACGGGTATTCTAAACTATTCACTTTTCATGCCGGATTTTCTGTCACACATTGCCCAGCATTCAGTAAATTGGATGAGCCGACAATCCGCTGTACTGGCAGGCTATTGAAACCGCCGAGGCGAATTATCGGCTCACAAGCCACTTACTTTTCTAGTGTAAGCCGTCACTATCATCGTCTTAACATGTGCACAAGGGAAAGCCTTCTTCTTCGGAAGGCAACCTTTACACTGCTATCAAAAGCGTTTCTAAAGTGACGCCTAGAACGGCTTACAAACTCGAATTACCTGCTTATTAAAGGCTCCATCGCCGTCAAGCTTGCACTACATGGCTCTTTGGCAAAACAATATCACTTGTCGCCAATCCGTACCGGCTTTTATTCCGTTTTTAAAGCAAGTTACGGTTTTTTCCGCATCATTAGACCCGGAACATAAGTTGATGATATTACGCCATTCCCACTCAGTTCCTTTACCCCAGTTTACTGCTCCTTTGGCATGTTCCGAATTTACCGCTGAAAAACATTTGCCGGGTTCTTCAGGTTTGGAGGTTCCTGCGCAAAGATGCTTGACGTTCTCAGCATCCCAATTCACATTGCCAGCATCGTCCCAAGCAATCTTTCCTTGGATATTGGAAAAACATTGCGCCTCATGTTCGTTTGCAATTGCGCCGTTTGTGTAGCCAAGAAGCAAGGCTGTTGCCAGCACAAAGGCGTTTGTCATCGTAGAAAAACGTTGGAGCAAAGAAGTCATGGCATATCCTCTTTTTGATTGGTTCTGGTTTTTATAGCTTCAAGCAATTCCTCGGCAACTACCGAGATATTACCGCCATCTGCTATCCACAAAGACACTCGCCTGCGCGGATAGTTCACGCGCTAATTGCAATGACGAGCAAGTAGCGCCTAACGATTAAACCCAGCCATGCGGCGCAATACGGCCTATCAGCCACCCTGCCCCTGCTGCTGGCCGTCGGCCTCACGCCGGCGGCACACGCCCATGTCTCGTTCGTCAACTTCGGCACCGACGGCGGCGCCACCGGCACCGTCTCCAACACGCTGACCGGCTTCAAAGCCTTCGGCTGGATCGACGGCACCGACGCCGACCTCGGCGACAGCCACCAAATCGGCGGCGCGTCGGCGCGTTGGTATCGCTTCACGCTGAGCCAAGGTGCCCATGTCGATATCAGCTTCATCCAAAACGCGGCAGGGCTAGACCCGGCGTTCACGCTGTACCGGGGCTTGTTCCCGTTGCAGGCGCACGACGATGCGCTAGTCGATCCGCTGAACCCGACCGATGAAAATTTCAACCCCGTCGCCAGCCCGACCGACAGCGACCCCAGCGGCTTGTACCTGAAACACGCAGGCTACCGCGACACCGCCCATCAAGCCTACGAAGGCCAGTTCGACGCCTTCGGCGACTGGAGCATGGCCAACCAGCTCGACCAATGGGCCAAGGTTGAATATGTCATCGCTGTCAGCGCCACGTCCGACGCCGACCCCAGCCGGGGCTTGGTGTGGGGCGGCAACGGCAACCACGACACCGCCGCTGGCACGGGCGAGACCTTGCTGAATTATTTCCTGCCCGCCGGCACCTACGGCATTGCCGCCGCCGGCGAAGCCTGCAACGACGCCAGCACCGCCTGCCGCAGCCCCAGCTTCTCCGGCACCGTCACGCTGACTGTCCATCCCGTGCCGCTGCCAGCGGCGGCGTGGCTGTTCGCCAGCGCCGTCGGCGGACTGGGCCTGCTGCGGCGGCGGACACGCGCCACTTCCTAAACCCTTGCCACAAACAACTTAAAGCGAGACTAAACCCATGCCTACCCACTTTCTTTCATCGCTGCGGCTGTTGCCGCTCGCCGTCCTGCTCAGCGCCCCGGCTTTGGCCCAGGACGTTTCCAATCCGTTTGACCCGTTCGACCCCTTCCCCAACCCCATCAGCAAAGGTTCCGCGCATGTGAACCTAAACCTAGTGGCCTCCGGCCTGACCGCGCCGAATGCGCTGGTGGACGCCCGTGACGGCAGCGGTCGGCTGTTCGTGACCGACCAGACCGGCGCCGTGCGCGTGATCCAAAACGGCGTGTTGCAGGCCCAGCCTTTCCTTGACCTCAGCTCGCGCATGGTGTCGCTGAGCAGCTTTTACGACGAGCGCGGCCTGATCGGCCTCGCCTTCAACCCGCAGTTCTCCGTGCCGGGCAGCGCTGGTTATGGCAAGTTTTACACCTACAGCAGCGAGCCAGTGACCCGAGCGGCGGACTTCACCGTCGCCATCAACCCCGGCACATCGTTCGACCATCAAAACGTGCTGGCCGAATGGCAGGTGGACGCCGCCAACCCGAACGCCGTCAACCTCGCCTCGCGCCGCGAAATCCTGCGCGTGGACTGGCCGCAGATGAACCACAACTCCGGCAACCTCGCCTTCGGCCCGGACGGGCTGCTCTATGTCGGCTTGGGCGACGGCGGCAACGGCAACGACGTGGGCAACGGCCACGGCGTCAACGGCAACGGCCAGAATCTTGGCGTCGCGCTCGGCAAAATCCTGCGCATCGACCCGAACGGCAACAACAGCGCCAACGGCCAATACGGCGTGCCGGCCGACAACCCCTTCGTCGGCACGCCGGGCGCGTTGGCCGAGATATACGCCTACGGCCTGCGCCATCCCTGGCGCTTCAGCTTCGACACACAGACCGGCGCACTGGTCGAAGGCGAAACCGGACAGGCCACCGTCGAGGAGGTCAATATCATCACCGCCGGCGGCCATTACGGCTGGAACCTGAAAGAAGGCCAGTTCAAATTCGACCCGGCGACGGCGGAAGTCTCCAATGATTTAAGCGGCCTGCCGGCCGGGCTGATCGACCCGGTGCTGCAATACGACCACAGCGAAGGCACCGCGCTGATTGGCGGTTTTGTCTATCGCGGCGCGGCGCTGCCGCAACTGCAAGGCAAATACATCTTTGCCGACTGGGGCGCGTTCGCCGCGCCGACCGGAAGGCTGTTCGCCGGCGACTTGAGCAGCGGGGCGATTGAAGAACTCAACATCGACAACCTGAGCCTGTCGCTGTGGATCTTAGGCTTCGGCGAAGACGCGGCCGGCGAATTGTATGTGTTAGGCGACAACAGCCTCAGTCCGACCGGCAGCATCGGCCAAGTCTTCAAAATCGCCGCTGTGCCGATTCCCGCCGCATTCTGGCTGTTCGCCAGCGGCTTGAGTGTGGTCGGGGGTTTAGCGAGTCGGAAGCGCCGGACGGCGTGAAGCGACGGAGCGCCGACATCGGAGCGCCGGCATCTTGCCGGCATTTAACATGAAGCCAAAACAGGATTTGTCGGCCTGCGGCGGCGCTTAAAAGTTGACAGCCAAACGCACACCAAACAGCCTAGGATCGTTAGGTGTGCCGCGCAGGCCATCAATTTTGAACGTGAAATAATGCGTGTCGGCGATGTTTTTGACAAACGCATAAATGCTGTAATTTTTGCGCTCATAGCCTAAGCGAATATTGCCGACGACATAATCATCTTGCCGCATGATCTGCGTGTTGCTTTCATCAAAATAGGTTCTGCCTGTCAATACGCCTTCGGCACGGGCGAAATAGCCCAGCGGATGCTTATATTGCAGCGCAAAAAGCCCGGTGAACCTTGGCACAAACGGCGCTTTTTTGCCGGAATAATCAGCCCTAGTGATTGGATCTTGATAGTCGTCAAATTGCGTGTCGGCATAGCCAAAATTGCCATCCAGGCTTAAATTGTCGAGCAGCTCAAGCTGGGACTCCACCTCAAAGCCAACGCTATGGGCCTTAGGTGCGTTGACGATGGAATAATCGGTTAGCGAAAAAAAGCGCTCCACCTGATAGTTTTCTATTTTGTAATAAAACCCCGCCACATTCAGCTTAAACCGATCCTGCCACCATTGGCTTTTAATGCCTATCTCATTATTCCACAGCCGCTCTTGACTGAAATGGGATAAATTTTCGTTGATATTGGCAACCGTAAAGCCCGATGGTTTAAAGCTCAAACCGGTAGCCATGTACATCAGGGCGTTGTCCGACAGCGTGACATTCACACCCAATTTAGGGCTGACAAACACCGAACCCTCGCGTTGCTGTAAATTGGTTTTCCTGCCGTTCGGGAAAGAATTCGCCGCATCAACCGTAGACTCCACATAATCCACCCGCAAATCGGCATACGGCTTGACCTCCTTAAAACCTTGATAAGCCAGTTGCCCAAACACCGCGTAGCTGTCAATGGTATTATCCTTGAGATTAAAGCGCGTGAGTGCTTTTGCTATCAGGGTGTCGGTGACGCTATGTTTTTCCGTGTTGCCGTAAAACAGCCCGGCATGCCAGTTCCATGTGCTGCGCTGGTTTTTTGGGCGCAGCCGGAATTCCTGTGTCCATGCGGTTTCGGTGGCATCTTGTGTGCGGGTATAGACCGTGGGCGTCAAATTAAGGTCAACCACACGCGGATACATTTTCCAATACCGCCGACTGCTCACGGACAGCACTTCATAATCGCCGCTGTCATAGGCGATGCGCAGTGCTTGATTGTCGGTTTGTTGCCTCAGTTGTTCGCTGGCTTCCGAGCGCACCGTGTAAAAATCCGGCGAATCCAAACGCACAAAGCGACTCGCGCCATAATTCAAACTTTCTTTGCCTGCTGACAAACGCACATCCCAGGCTTGCGTCGGCGTCCATTTTAATTCCGCCCGGCCGCTGAAATGTTCTTGATCGTCCGGGGTGGTTTTCAGATAGCTGTTGTGCAAAAAACCATCGCGCTGTTGATACTGCCCGCTTATATTAAAATAAAGCTGGTCTTTGATGAACGCGCCAGCGCTGTGGGTGGTGACTTGATGCAGGTTGTAATTGCCCAATTCCAACGCGACGCCTGCATGCACATCGTTTTGCGGCTGTAGGGTCTTAATGCCAATCGCCCCGGCATAGGCGTTTTTGCCAAACCCCGCCGGTTGCGAACTGCGATACACCTCGACGCTGTCAATGGCGAATAAATTCCCCGTTGTCGCCGTCGGACTGCTATACGGCACATCATCCAGATACACCACCACTGCGGGCGCACTAAACAACGAGGTATTGGTTAAACCGCGCAAGCTAAATTGCTGCCCATAAGACCCGATGCCAGCATTGGATAAACGCAAATTGGGCATTTGCCGCGCCATGTTCTCCAGGTTGTTAATGCCGCGCTCTATGAGTTCCGGTTGATACAACTCCGTCTTGCTGATAGGCTCAGTATTAAACGCGGGGCTGGTCGATGGTTCGCCAAATACTGTAATCGTATCGAGAACATTCGGCTCTGCCAACACCCGTGCGGGCAGCACACACAACACACATAATACCGCTGTGTTAGTTAAATGCTTCGACACGATTGCGCCCATTGAGTTTAGCGCGATACAGCGCGGCGTCGGTGCATTTTATTGCGTCATCCGTATTGCGGTCATTAAGATCAAGCATTTTGACGCCTAAGCTGATGGTGCAAACAATCCCCTCCAATGTGCCTTTAGCGACTTCCCTTCGCAGTTTTTCGGCCACGGCTCTGGCTTCCGCCAAGTGCGTGTTGGGCAGAATAATTAAAAATTCTTCGCCGCCCCAGCGTCCCAAGGTGTCTGCTTTGCGCAAATTCGTTTTTAAAATGCCTGTCACCCGTTGCAAGATTTTGTCGCCTGCCATATGTCCGTGATTATCGTTAATCAATTTAAAATGATCGATGTCCACCAAAATAATCGAGCAGGTGCTTTGATAGC
>JBJSYU010000560.1:0-8222 GCA_046089945.1 Candidatus Methylumidiphilus sp. | reverse complement strand
ACGGGCCACACCAGTCAGCCCAAAAATCGACCACTACCGGCAAGTCGCCGCGTTCCGTCAAGCCGGCAAAGTTGGCGTGGCTCAGCGCGACTATCCGGCCATCCAACAGCGCCGTTTTGCATTGTCCACATTTTGGCCCCTGCGCCAGCCGGTCGGCGGGAACGCGGTTGAGCGCTAGGCAGGCGGGGCAGACGATGTGCATGTCATATCCCTCCGCCGACGGCCAGCAGCCCGGCCAGCTTCCCGGCGCGGTCCAGCGCGGACAAGTCGTCGAAACCGCCGACATGGACGGCGCCGATGTAAATTTGCGGCACGGTGCGCCGGCCGGTCTTCTCCATCATCGCCACGCGCTGCTGTGGCGCCAGATCCACGCGGATTTTCTCGATCTCCTCGACGCCCCGCGCATGCAGCAGGCGTTCGGCCATCTTGCAGAACGGGCAGGCGGCGGTGGTGTACATGACGACCTTAGCCATGGGTGGCGTTCCTCTGGTTTTTGCGGTGGGCGGGTGTTCGCGCATGGTTGTTCTGCGTCAATAGTCAGTGGAAGGGGCAGCCAATATGCTTGCGGATTGGCAGAAAATCAACAGCGTGCGAGGTGTTTCTGGGCATCGCCGCGTTGGCAGATCTGGCGTCTGAGGCAATTTGCCAATGGCTGTCTGTGAATAGCGACAGCCTTGGCTTGCATTTCCGCTGCGGGGCTGGCCTTAAGGCATGAGCGTCTGCGGCAAGGCGGGCAAAACCACCGGCTTGCCGTTCAGGCTGAGTTGCTGGTCGGCGAACACCGCCTTCGCGCTGATGCGGCCGGCCTCGCGTTGCAGAAAATCTTGGCGAACCCAGCCGTCGAGCAAGGCCAGCAGGCTTTGCTTGGCCGCTGCGCTTTGCTCCGGGTTGGCGGCGGCGTTGGCCATCGTGTCGGCGAAAGCCTGCTCGGTGGCCGAAAAGTCCGCCTGCATCCGCAATTTGCTAAGCCATTCGGAGAGGCTGTCTCCTATAGGCGACAGTCTGTCTAGGCTGAGATTCGCGCTGAGCCTGGCGTCGCCGTCGGGACGCCTCAATTCCAGCCGCTCAATGCCTAGGTTGAAGCCGGCCTGCGCCAGCGCGATGCCTGCCGGGCGCATTGCCTGCAACTGCGCCCCATCCCCGTCCCGCCGCAGCGCCGCGCCGTTGAGGATGCCGGCCAGTTCATCCAGCGCGGCTGCCTGCAAATGGCGCGCAAAGCCTTCCCAACTGACCTTGCCTAGCGCTTGCCCGCCAATGCTCAGGTTGTCCGCATCCAGCCGGTGGCTGATATCCATAAACCCCGCCGCCGCCTTGAGTTCGTAGCGGGAGGCGAGTTTTCCCACGGCCAGCCGAATCGTCCCGTCCGCCTGTCCGCCGCTGGATTCCACGCCAATCGACAGCTTGTCCAGATGGATATCGTCGGTTCCCGCGTAAAGGTTTTTCCCCACCCGCCGCATGCGGTCATGCACCGCCAGCCCCGCAATTTCCATCGTGTTGCTTTCCGCCCCGCCAGCAATCCCCGCATAAGGAATGGCAAGGTCTGCGCGGTAGGCTGAAAAGCCCGGATCGGCCCGCAGTTCGCCGCTGATGGCCTGGGAGGTGAACACTGCCGTTTGCTCCGCTTCCGCGCCATCAACAAGGGCCAGCCGCATGGCCGGCAGGCTCAGCCGCGCCACCAAACCCCCGTCCAGCTTGACCAGACCCTCCAACGACAGCGGCGGCGCAGCCGCGAGCGCCTTGAGCAGCGCCGGGTCGTTTTTCGCATCCAGGGTCAGTGTGGCCGAGAAAGCCGCTAGCCCGACATGCTGGAAACCAGGCAACGGGCCGTGGGTATAGTGCGCCGTCAGCCTGAGGTATAGGGGGTTTTCCGTCGGGGCGCAGGTGTCTGCCGGATTCTGCCGGACACCGCCCGGCTTGGCGCATAAGGACAGGCCGAGCAATACCGATTCGTCGGAGGAAAACACGTGGCTGCGGAATATATGCTCTTCCATTTTGACGAGGCCCGGTGGCGAGTCCAGTTGCTTGACGATGGCGGCGTCGGCGAGCTGGATTTTATCGCCAACTTGCCACGCTGCGGTCGTATAGCCCAGCCCTAAGGCGCTGATGGTGGCCGCGATGATTGCCGGTTTGTTCATGATGGCTTTTTGCACTGTTGGTAAATCTGAAGACGGGCTATTGAGCTGGCCTTAAGCTTTGCGCCGCCCTCACGATGGCGCACTCGCTGTTCAGTGCCACAAGTGTCGCTATTTAGTAACGTTATTTTGTGATAAACCAGTAAAATAAAATTTATCCTATATATTTCATGATTTTAGTTGAAATATTTCTATCGCCATTAGGCGACACAATTTTTGCTTTTGCAAATTGACTGCGCCAAGCACACCGTTTGGGATGTCCCGCGCCCTGCCCCGGCATCCCGAAAAACTTCCGCAACCGTTCGGCCAAAATTCCCGAAGCTGCCAAAAATACTAGCTTGCGCAAGGCTTTAGCATGGGTTTTTGGCTTTGTGCTAGACGCTGCCCACAAATGCCCGGAAAAAAGTGTTCTGGCAGGGCCGCCAAAGTATTGCCAGTGGACGTTGGCATCGTCTGTGCTGGGTATTAAGGGCAAGGAATAAGCATCCATAAAAGCCCAAGAGTTCTACTCGTTTACCGCGACTGTGATTAATGGTTTCCCAGTGCGCGGGGATAGGGCGGTCTATACCCTAAATTATGCCTTAACGATATTTGAATGACGATAATGTCAAACGCAGCCATTACCGATTAGGCCATGCCACGGCTGGCCTGAGTCAGGTTATGGCGGAAGCACAAGAAACTGACCTAATGGTGACAGCCATGACCACGCATGCCTCGCGGGCGCTTGCCCTGCTCATTTCCACCCTGCTCATCGCGCCTAGCGCATTCGCCGCCAAGGAAGTCCATAAGGCACGGGTGCGGATTCCCAACCAATATATCGTCGTGCTGACAGGCGCCGCCGCCACGCTGGACTATTTCACCGGTCGCAGCGAAGTGGACGTGGACGCCAAGGCGGCGGAAACGGCCCACCGGCACAATGCCAGCATCGGACGCACTTGGAAACACGCGCTGAAAGGCTTTTCGGCCAGGATGACACCGCAACAAGCGCAAGCTTTGGCGCAAGACCCCGATGTCGCCTCCGTCGAGGAGGACAGCGTGGTCACGATTGACGCCGCCCAGAACGGTGCCCCTTGGGGGCTGGACCGCATCGACCAATCCACCATGCCTCTGGGCGGCACCTATAACTATTATGCGACGGGCAGCGGTGTCACCGCCTATGTCATCGACACCGGCATTTTGACAGCTCACAGTGAATTTGGCGGACGCGCCAGCGGCGGCTTTGACGCCATCGCCGACGGCAACGCCGACTGCAACGGCCATGGCACCCATGTCGCCGGAACGCTTGGCGGCGCCACCTACGGCGTCGCCAAGGGCGTCAACCTGGTGGCGGTGCGGGTGATGGATTGCACCGGCTCAGGCAGCATGTCCTCGGTCATCGCCGGCGTCAACTGGGTCACGCAAAACCGCGTGCTGCCGGCCGTGGCGAACATGAGCATCGGCGGCGCCGCTTCGCCGGCCTTGGACGCGGCGGTGCAAACCTCCATCGCCGCCGGCGTGGTCTATGTCGCCTCCGCCGGCAACAATGCCGCAGACGCCTGCACACAATCGCCGGCCGCCGTGGCCGAGGCGATCACCGTCGCCGCCAGCGACAACACCGACAGCCGCCCCAGCTATTCCAATTTCGGCGCTTGCGTGGACATGTTCGCGCCGGGACAGGCGATCACCTCCGCGTGGCACACCAGCGCCACCGCCACCAACACGCTAAGCGGCACCTCGATGGCCGCGCCCCATGTCGCCGGCGCCGCCGCCTTATATTTGTCCAGTTTGCCCGGCGCGACGCCGGCGCAGGTCGCCAGCGCCCTGGCCGGCAACGCCACGGCCAATGTGGTGGCCAACGCCGGGACAGGCTCGCCCAACAAGCTGCTGTTCTCCGCCTTCATCGGCGCGCCGACGCCCGACAGCATCCCGCCAGTCGCAAGCCTGAATTCACCCGGCACCAGCCAGACCTTGGTCGGTGCGGTGACGCTGGCGGCGACCGCGACGGACAACGTCGGCGTGGCGAAAGTCGAGTTTTTCGCCGGCACGACCCTGCTCGGCACCGACACCACCGCGCCTTATGCGCTGAGTTGGGATTCCGCCGTGCTGCAAAACGGCACCTACAGCTTCACGGCCAAGGCCACCGACACCGCCGGCTTAAGCGCGACCACCGCCGCCGTCACCGCGTCCATCGCCAACCCCGTCGTGCCGCCGCCTTGCTCCACGCCCAGCCAACTCATCGCCAACGCCGACTTTGAGGCGGGCGCGGTGAACTGGACGGCCCCGGCGGGCGCCATCACCAACAACACGGCCTATGCGTCCCACGGCGGCACTTGGAAAGCCAAGCTGGCCGGTGCGGCGGTCAAGCACACCGACGATCTGTACCAACAGGCGACCATCCCGGTCAACGCCTGCTCCGCCTCCTTAAGCTTCTGGCTCAAAACCAGCACGCTGGAGACGACCAAAATCAGCCGCTTCGACACACTGACCGTGACGGTCAGGAACACCGCCGGCGCGGTGCTGGGAACCCTGGCCTCCTATTCCAATTTGAACCCGACCGTAGGCTATGAGCAGAAAACCTTCAACCTGTCCGCCTACAAAGGCCAGACCGTCCGCCTACAGTTCAGCGCCAGCGAAGACGCCACGCGGGCAACCACGTTCCTGTTGGACGACATGGAATTAAGCATTACCCAGTAAACACTGTCACCTTCTGGGGTGGGGCGGGCGCGGCAACGCGGCCGCCCCTTTTTTTGTGGCCGTCAGCGCAGATGTTCGGCCAAAAACGCCGGGATGCGCCGTTCCAGCCAATATTCCGGCTTCCACGGCCAGCGTCCGGCGATGAAGCCGACATGGCCGCCGCCTAGGCTGGCTTCCAGGCGCACCTGCGCGGAAAGCTCCGCCGCGCCGGGCAACACCGCCTCGGTCATGAACGGATCGTCGCGGGCTTGGATGATTAAGGTCGGCGTGGCGATGGATTTCAAATATTGGCGCGAGCTGGATTGCGCGTAATAGTCGTGGGCGTCCTTGAAGCCGTACAGGCCGGCGACGACTTGGCGGTCATACTCCCAAAACGAGCGCACGGGCGCCAAATCGCCGAGCCGCGCCAGCTTGTCGGCCTCATCGTGTCGGCCTGCGCGGCGCAAATGCGCGTGTTTGCCGTGGATGTAGGCTTTCAGCTCACGCAGCAACTGGTTGCGGTAGACCGTGGAAAAGCCGCGATCCATGCGCGTCGAGCAGACATCCAGCAACAGCGGCACCGACACCGCGACGGCGGCGGACACATCCAGCCTGCCGCCGGCTTCCCCCAGCCATTTCAGCAGCACATTGCCGCCCAAGGAAAAGCCCACCGCCGCCAAAGCCGCTCTGGGATGGCGCTGGCGCAGGGTTTTATAAAGGTAGTCCACGTCCGCCGTGTCGCCGGAGTGGTAGCAGCGCGCCGTGTTGTTCGGCTCGCCGCCGCAGCCGCGAAAATTCAGCGCGACGCTGCCCCAGCCGTGCCGCAGCAAGGCCCGCTGCATTCCTAAGACATAACCGGAGCGCGACGAGCCGGTCAGCCCGTGCAGCAGGATAATTAGCGGCCCATCGGCGGCGCCGCACCAGTCCAAGTCGATAAAATCCCCGTCCACAGTGGCCAGCCGCTCGCGCCGCGTGGTCGGCGGGCGCAAACGGCGGCACAGCGCGGGCCATAGCGTCTGCCCGTGGGCGTTGCGCAGCCACCAGGCGGGTTTAAACGGGGGCGGGCGGTTAGGCATCAGTGAAAGCGGCTCGGTGTTTTCGGGTTTCTTGGGGGTGGCGCGGGGCGCTGATCGTGGGCGTTAGACCGCCGGGCAGACGGCTTTATCGTCTGCCCACATGGACGGCGGGTGGGCAATAGGCGCGCCCAGCAAACCGCTATCGGTTCATAGGCCATTCAACGACAACATAACCTTGATTTCCTTGGCCTCCTGCTTGCCCAGCTTGACGTCCAGCAGGTAAATGCGCTGGTCGGCCAATCCCATCTCCTTGACTAGATAGCGGCGGACGGCTTCGCCGCGTGACTGCGCCAGGCCACGCAAGTCGATCTCGCTGACCTTCCAGTTCGCCAGCAGCCTGCGCTTGACGTTCGCCAGCAGGTCGCCTTGCAAGCTCTCACCATTTTTCAACGCCTGCAACTCCGCCGCCTTGGGGTCTTTCCAGCGGCAGAAGTTGGTGAGCAAACGGCCGTAGTCCTCGTCGGACAGCGTCACGCCGTCCCATTCGGCGCCCGCGCTTTTCTTGCGGCCCAACTCGATCAGCCGGGCGTTTTTCAGTTGCCGGGCCAGATCCGCCTCGGCCAAGGCCGGGCGGTCCAACTCGGCGTCCGCCGCGCCACGGATGTCCAGGCTGAGGCGCGGCCGGCTTTGCAGGGCTTTGACGATGGTCGCCAGCTTGTCTTTTTCGGATGTGGCCAGCGCCGCCGCGCCGGGGTCGAACTTCACCGTCTCCAGTTCCGTGCCGCCATGGCCGAGCAGGCTGCCCAGCAGGCTGAGCGGGGAGGTGGCGACTTTCGCCAGCAATTGCCCCGCCGCCGCCGCCAGCAGCCCGCGCACGCTGACATTCGGGTTGTTGAGGTCGCCGGTCACGGGCAGGCTAATGTCGATCTTGCCGTCGGCGTCTTTCATCAGCGCCACCGCCATGCGCACCGGCAGCGAGGTGGCGTCGGGGCTGTCCACGCGCTCGCCCAACTCCAATTGATCCAGCATGAAATTGTTTTCGGCGGTCAACTGGCCGTTGTTGAGCTGGTAGCGCAAATCCATGTTCAGCTTGCCTTTTTCGATGCGGTAGCCGGCAAACTTGGCGGCATAGGGCGACAGCGTGGTTAAGTCCACATTGCTGAAGCGCATGTTGAGGTCGGCGTAGGCGCGTAGGCTGAACGGGTTGGCCTTGCCGAAGATGCGCACCGCCGAGCCACGGTTCAGCCGGCCTTCGAGCAGCACGTCGGACTTGGCGTCCTGCTGCGAGGACAGGCCGCGGATGGTGCCGTTCAAGCCACGAATGCGGGCGGCAAAGCCGCTGGGCTGGACAGTCATGTCGGCAAAATCGGCCTTGCCCCGGCGGATCTGCAAAGCGCCGATCAGCAGCGGCGTCGGCGGTGCGGCCTGCGCAGGCGCCGGCGCGGCGGGGGCCGGGGCGGCGGACTTGTTTTCCGTCGCCGTCGGCGGCGGGCTGAGATTTTCGGCGATGTTGAGGGTTTTGTCAGCGGCGAGGATGACCCGCGCATACGGTTCGGTGGCGATGATTTCTTTGATGCTCAGCCGCTGCGGGGCAGATTCGAGGATCAGGCCGTTCAGCCGCAGCTCAGTCCAATTGACGAAGTCGCGGCCTTCCTGGGTGTCTTCGGAGACAAAATTGACCACCCGCACATCGCCGCCCATTTGCAGCTTTGGCTTGGCCCCGGCCGCGTAGTCGATGAAGGCGTCCATGTTCAGCGCGCCGTTGACCATGCGGACACGGACGGACTTGTCCAAATACGGCTGGAACGGCGGCAGGCTCAAGTCGTCCACGGCCATTTTCAGGCTGGCGCTGGCCGGTGCCAAGCCGACCCGGCCTTCCAGCGCAATATGGCCTTTCGAACTTAGCCCGGTGTTGATGCCCAGCCAAAAGGTCTGGTTGGCGGCGGAGTCGAATTCTTTCACCAGCACGTCCAAGTTCGCCAGTCGCACCTTCGTGGGCGGGTCGGCGGAAAAATCACGCAGCCGCAGCGTGTTGTCGCGCAGATCCACGCGGCCAAGCTTGATCCGCCAGGGCGGGGCCGAGGCGGCGGGCTTGGGATCGGTGGCCTGTGCGGCGGCGGGCGGCGGCAGGCCCGAAAAGCCGGCCGTGCCGTCGGGGTTGCGCCAGACCGCCAACTCCGCCTGACTGCCTTGCGCATAGGCGATCTGCACGGTTTTTATGGTGGTGTCGGCGCTGAGTCCCGTCAAACCCAAAAACTCGATGCGGGAAGGATGCGGCTTGCCGTCTTTGCTGACGATGGGGGAGGGGGTTTTCAGGTCGATGGCCTCGACGCGCAGACGCTCCAGGCCCAGCTGGCCGTCGTGCGGCGCATAGCTGAAATTGTCGGCGGCGAGGCTGCGGATGGCGGCCAGTGGCTTGCGG
>JBJSYU010000559.1:0-10749 GCA_046089945.1 Candidatus Methylumidiphilus sp. | reverse complement strand
GGTCAGCAGGCTGGATTCGGACTCGCGCACCAGCGAGCTCTCGGGCACATTGCAGACCGCGAGCGACGACAGATAGCCGCCGGCCTTGGCGAGGCGCAGCGCGGCCAGTGTGTCAGCGGTCTCGCCGGACTGCGAGATGGTGACGAACAAGGTGTCGGGCAGGACGACATGTTTGCGGTAGCGGAATTCGCTGGCGACCTCGACATTGCAGGGCAAGCCGGCGATGCCTTCCATCCAATAGCGTGCCACCATGCCGGCGTGGTAGCTGGTGCCGCAGGCGACGATCTGCACGGCTTTGATGCCGTTGAACGCGGTTTCGGCCAGCGGGCCGAACGCGGCGGGCAGCACTTTGCCGCCGTGGATGCGGCCGTCCAAGGTCTTTTCGACGGCGACCGCCTGCTCGTGGATTTCCTTCTGCATGTAATGGCGGTATTGGCCACGCTCGACCGCGTCCGCCGACAGCTTGGTTTCATTGGTCTCGCGTTGCGCCACCTGGCCGGCTTTGTCGTAAATCGTCACGCTTTCGGTGGTCAGCACGGCGATGTCGCCGTCGTCCAAAAACATGAAGCGCTGCGTTTCGCCGACCAGCGCGAAGATATCGGAGGCGATGAAGTTCTCGCTGTCGCCTAGGCCCACGACCAGCGGACTGCCGTAACGCGCGCCAATCAGCGTGTGCGGGTCGCTGGCGCTGACCACGCCTATCGCATAAGCGCCGTGCAGGATCTCGGTGGTCTTGCGCACCGCGTCGAGCAGGCTGTGGCCTTGCTTTAGGAATTCTTGGATTTGGTGGACGATGACCTCAGTGTCGGTTTCCGAGGTGAACTGGTAGCCTTTCGCCTGCAAGGCTTTGCGCAGTTCCTCGTGGTTTTCGATGATGCCGTTATGCACCACGGCGACGGAATCCTGCGACAGATGCGGATGGGCGTTGCGCTCGGCCGGCACGCCGTGCGTCGCCCAGCGCGTGTGGGCGATGCCGATTTTGCCCTCCACTGGCGACTGCGCCAGCAGTTTTTCCAGTTCGCGGATTTTGCCCAGGCTGCGGGCGCGGTCAATCGAACCAGACGAGTCCAATACCGCGACGCCGGCGGAATCATATCCCCGGTATTCCAGGCGGCGCAAACCTTCCAGCAAAACCGACACAATATTGCGGTGGGCGATGGCCCCGACTATTCCACACATGGCTTATACCTTCTTTTTGGTGGGACGTTGCCATCCCGGTACAGGAATTTGCTTGGCGCGGCTGATGGTCAATTGTTCCGCAGGCGCGTCTTTGGTGATGGTCGAACCGGCCCCTATCGTCGCATTTTTGCCGACCGTGACCGGGGCGACCAATTGCGTGTCGGAGCCAATAAACGCGCCGTCTTCAATAACCGTCAAATGCTTATTGGCGCCGTCGTAATTACAGGTGATCGTGCCGGCGCCGACATTCACGCCCGCCCCGATAATCGCGTCGCCGACATAACTCAAATGGTTGACCTTGGAGCCTGAGCCAATCGCGGTTTTCTTGATTTCGACAAAATTGCCGATGTGCGCGTGGTTGGCGATGGTGGTTTCCGGGCGGATTCTGGCAAACGGGCCGATGCGGCAGTTGGCGCCAATGCTGGCGTTGTCGATGACGCTGTTGGCGAAGATTTCCACGTCGTCGCCAATCTCGCTGTCTTTAATGCAAACATTCGGGCCAATTTTGACGCGGTGGCCTAGGCGGATATTGCCTTCCAGCACGGCGTTGACATCGATTTCCACGTCCTCGCCATGCGCGAGAATAGTCCCGCGCAGGTCGAAGCGGGCCGGGTCGAGCAGGGTGATGCCTTGTTCCATCAACGCCTGCGCCTGTAATGTTTGGAAATGCCGCTCCAACTCGGCCAATTGTACGCGGTTGTTGACGCCTAGCACTTCCCATTCGGCGCGCGGCTGGCAGGTTTCGACGCGGATGCCGTCGGCCACCGCCAGCGCGATGACATCGGTCAAATAGTATTCGCCCTGGGCATTGTTGTTGGTCAACCGACCCAGCCAGGTTTTCAAGTTGCCGCCGTTCAGCGCCAAAATGCCAGTATTGACCTCTTGGATTTCGCGTTCCGTTGGGCTGGCGTCTTTTTGTTCGACGATGCGGGCGACTTGGCCTTGATCGTCGCGGACGATGCGGCCATAGCCTTGCGGGTTGTCCAAGCGAATGGTCAGCAGTCCCATGCTGGTGTCTGTGACTAGGCGCAACAAGTTTTGCACGGTGTCCAATTGCAATAAGGGCACGTCGCCATACAGGATCAATACCGTGGCGTCGTCTTCCACCCAATCCGCGACTTGCATCACCGCATGCCCGGTGCCTAGGCGTTCTTTTTGCTCCGTCCAAGTCGCGTTCAGACCTTTAAGCGTCGCCAATACTTGCTCGCCGCCGTGTCCGTAAATCACATTGACGGCGCTGTGTTCCAGTTGTTCGGCCAAATGGTGGACATGGGCCAACAGGGGTTTGCCGCCGATTTTGTGCAGAACCTTAGGGATGGAGGAACGCATGCGGGTGCCTTGCCCCGCCGCCAGAATAATTGTTTGCATCGCCATGGTGTTTAGGGTTTCGGTAGGATGAGCTTGTTGTGGTGTGTGGTTGAGGAGCGATAGGAGAGCCTGCGGGCATGCAAAAGATACCAGAAATCCCACTACACAAAAACCCAGTGGGCAATGGGAACACTCAGTTTCCATCACCCACTGGGTTTTGCGTGGCCCGTACTTGACGCCCTAGCGCCTAGCGGTTTTTGCGGAAGCGTTCCAAAGTCTGCAATTGCGCCACGGCTTCGATCAGTTCCAACTGCGCCTTGGCGTAGTCCAGCTTGCCGGAGCGGTCGGACAGGGTTTCCTCGGCGCGGCGCTTGGCCTCGATGGCCGCCGCCTCGTCGATGTCCTTGGCGCGCACGGCGCGGTCGGCCAGCACGGACACGACATGCGGCTGGACTTCCAAGATGCCGCCGGAGACATAAAACGCCAAGGTCTCGCCGTGGTCGGTCTTCACCCGCACCTCGCCGGCGCGGAACCGGGTCAGCAGTTGCGCGTGGCGGGCGGTGATGCCGACATCGCCTTCCTCGGCCGGCACGACGACCAATTCCGCCATACCGGAGTAGATTCGCTCCTCCGCGCTGACGATATCCACGTGAATAGTCATAGCCATGGTTGTTGGCCTCTTAAAGGATTAAGCGGCCAAACGCTTGGCTTTCTCTAAAGCCTCGTCGATGGTGCCGACCATGTAGAACGCCTGTTCCGGGATGTCGTCGTATTCGCCGTTGACGATGCCGTTGAAGCCGGCGATGGTGTCTTTCAGCGAGACGTACTTGCCCGGCGAGCCGGTGAACACTTCGGCCACCGAGAACGGCTGCGACAGGAAGCGCTGGATTTTGCGGGCGCGCGAGACGACCAGCTTGTCCTCTTCCGACAGTTCGTCCATGCCCAAAATGGCGATGATGTCGCGCAGTTCCTTGTAGCGTTGCAAGGTGCCTTGGACTTTGCGGGTGGTGTTGTAATGCTCCTGGCCGATGACCAGCGGGTCAAGTTGGCGGCTGGTGGAGTCCAGCGGATCGACCGCCGGGTAGATGCCCAACTCGGCGATTTGGCGCGACAACACCACGGTGGCGTCCAAGTGCGCGAACGTCGTCGCAGGCGAGGGGTCGGTCAAGTCGTCGGCCGGCACGTAGACGGCTTGGATAGAGGTGATCGAGCCGGTCTTCGTGGAGGTGATGCGCTCTTGCAGCACGCCCATTTCTTCGGCCACGTTCGGCTGGTAGCCCACGGCGGAAGGCATGCGGCCCAACAGCGCGGACACTTCCGTGCCGGCCAGTGTGTAGCGGTAGATGTTGTCGATGAACAGCAGCACGTCGCGGCCTTCTTCGCGGAAGAACTCGGCCATGGTCAGGCCGGTCAGCGCCACGCGCAGACGGTTGCCGGGCGGCTCGTTCATCTGCCCGTACACCATCGCCACTTTGTCCAGCACGTTGGAGTCTTTCATTTCGTGGTAGAAGTCGTTGCCCTCGCGGGTGCGCTCACCGACGCCTGCGAACACCGACAAGCCACTGTGCGCCTTGGCGATGTTGTTGATCAACTCCATCATGTTGACGGTCTTGCCCACGCCGGCGCCGCCGAACAGGCCGACCTTGCCGCCTTTGGCGAACGGGCAGACCAGATCGATGACTTTAATGCCGGTTTCCAGCAACTCGTTGCTGCCCGCCTGCTCTTCAAACGACGGCGCCTTGCGGTGGATGCCCCAGCGCTCGTTTTCGCCAATGGGGCCGGCATCGTCGATGGGCTGGCCCAGCACGTTCATGATGCGGCCTAGCGTTTGCGGGCCGACCGGCACGGAAATCGCGTGGCCGGTGTTGGTGACTTCCAGCCCGCGTTGCAGGCCGTCGGTGCTGCCCATGGCGATGGTGCGCACGACGCCGTCGCCCAACTGTTGCTGGACTTCCAAAACCAAGCCCGCTTTTGCCACATCTAGCGCGTCATAAATTTTTGGCAGCGTCTCGCGCGGGAATTCCACGTCAACCACGGCGCCGATAATCTGAACGATTTTGCCCGAACTCATGTTTCGTCCTCTTTAGAATCTTGTGTTTGCTTGAATCAATCGGCTAGACCGCAGCCGCGCCACCGACAATCTCGGAAATTTCCTGGGTAATGGCCGCTTGGCGGGCCTTGTTGTAGATCAACTGCAACTCGCTGATGAGCTTGCCGGCGTTGTCCGTGGCGCTCTTCATCGCCACCATCCGCGCCGCCTGCTCGCAGGCGTTGTTCTCAACCAAGCCTTGGAACACGATGGACTCGACGTAACGGATCAGCAAATCGTCCAGCACTTCCTTGGCGTCAGGCTCGTACAGGTAATCCCAGTGGCCGGACAACTCCGGCGAAATCTCTTCGACCTTGACCGGCAGCAGCCGCTCCAATTGCGGCTTCTGCGTCATGGTGTTGACGAACTGGTTGTGCGCCACATACAACTCGTCGATCTTGCCGTTGCGGTAGTCGTCCAGCAGCACTTTGATGACGCCGATGATGCTTTCCAGATGCGGCGTGTCGCCGAGCTTGGTGACTTGCGCGACGATGTTGGCGTTGATGCCGTTGAAGAAAGAAGCGCCTTTCTGGCCGATGACGCCGACCTCAAAGTCGATGTTGTCGTCCGACCAGGCGCGGAAACGGCGCAGCACCTGCCGGAACAGGTTGGAGTTCAAGCCGCCGCACAGGCCGCGGTCGGAAGACAGCAGGATCACGCCCACTTTCTTGACGCCGCGCTCCTCCATGAACGGATGCTTGTATTCCGGCTTCGCATGCGCCAAGTGGCGGATGATTTGCGCGATTTTCTGGGAGTAAGGGCGCGTGGCCTGCATCCGGGCCTGGGTCTTGCGCATCTTGCTGGTCGCCACCTTTTCCATCGCGCGCGTGATTTTCTGAGTATTTTTGATACTCGCGATTTTCACGCGGATTTCTTTACCTACGGCCATTGTTTAAACCCTTACCAGGCGTGAGTTGCTTTGAACTTCTTGATCGCCGCGTCGATGGCTGACTGGATGTCGTCGTTGTAGTCGCCACTGGCGTTGATGGTGTCCAATAGGTCGGCGTGTTCGGCTTTGACGTAGTTTTGCAGCGCGTCTTCAAAGTCGCGGACTTTGCTGACTTCCACGTCATCGAGGTAGCCCGTGTTGGCCGCATAGATGGAGATGGCCATCTGCGCGACGCTCATCGGCGAGTATTGGTTCTGCTTCATCAGTTCGGTGACGCGCTGGCCGCGCTCAATCTGCTTGCGGGTGCTTTCGTCCAAGTCCGATGCGAACTGCGCGAACGCCGCCAATTCGCGGAACTGCGCAAGGTCAAGACGGATGCCGCCGCCGAGCTTCTTGATGATCTTGGTCTGCGCGGCGCCGCCGACGCGGGACACCGACAAGCCCGCGTTCACGGCCGGGCGGATGCCGGAGTTGAACAGGCTGGTTTCCAAGAAAATCTGGCCGTCGGTGATCGAAATCACGTTGGTCGGCACGAACGCGGACACGTCGCCGGCCTGGGTTTCGATGATCGGCAGCGCGGTCAGCGAACCGGTCTTGCCTTTGACTTCACCATTCGTCAGTCTTTCGACTTCATCGGCGTTGATGCGCGAGGCGCGTTCCAACAGGCGGGAGTGCAGGTAGAACACGTCGCCCGGATAGGCTTCGCGGCCCGGCGGACGGCGCAGCAGCAGCGAGACTTGGCGGTAGGCCCAGGCTTGCTTGGTCAAATCGTCATAGATAATCAGCGCGTCTTCGCCACGGTCGCGGAAATATTCGCCCATTGAGCAGCCGCTATACGGCGCGATGAATTGCAGCGCGGCGGATTCGGAGGCGGAGGCGACGACGATGATGGTGTGGGCCAGCGCGCCATGTTCTTCCAGCTTGCGCACGGTGTTGGCAATCGACGACTGCTTCTGGCCGATGGCGACGTAGACGCACTTAACGCCGGTGCCTTTCTGGTTGATGATGGTGTCGATGGCGATGGCGGTCTTGCCGGTCTGGCGGTCGCCGATAATCAACTCGCGCTGGCCCCGGCCAATCGGAATCATCGAGTCGATGGCCTTCAAGCCGGTTTGCAGCGGCTGGCTGACCGACTGGCGGGCAATCACGCCCGGCGCGATTTTTTCGATGGGGGCGGAGAACGAGGCGTTGATCGCGCCCTTGCCGTCAATCGGGTTGCCCAAGGCATCGACGACGCGGCCCAGCAGTTCGGTGCCAATCGGCACTTCCAAAATTCTGCCGGTGCATTTGACGGTGTCGCCTTCGGCCAAGTGGGTGTAGGAACCCAACACCACCGCGCCGACCGAGTCGCGCTCCAGGTTCAGCGCAAGGCCGAACGTGTTGCCGGGGAATTCCAACATTTCACCTTGCATCACATCGCTAAGGCCATGGATGCGGACGATGCCGTCGGTCAGGCTGACAATCGTTCCTTCGGTGCGCGACTCCAGCCCCAAATCGAAGTTTGCGATTTTGGCTTGGATCAGGCCGCTGATTTCAGAGGGGTTTAGTTGCATGATTCTTTATCTCGCTCTAGTTGTAGAGTCTCTTGGCCAATCGCTGAAGTTGCCCATGGATGGAGGCGTCAATCACCCGGTCGCCGGCTTTAATCACCACGCCGCCGATCAGGCTCTCGTCCACGTGTACGTTGAGGCGGGGCTGTTTGCCCAAGGCTACGCCCAGCACCTCCGACAAGCGGTCGCGCTCGGCATCGTCCATGGGGTACGCCGTGCGGACATCCACTGCGATATAACCCTCTTCCTCAGCGCGAAACAGCTCGAATTGCTCGCTGATTAGCTTGGCCAGCGGCAGGCGCCGGTTGGCGACCAGCAGGCGCACGAAATTTTCGCCCTCCGTGTCGAGCTGGCCTTGGCACAGATCCAGCAGTGCAGCCGTGAACCGCGCCTTGTCGGCCTTGGGGTTCGCCGCCGCCTGGGTAATCTCCGCGTCCTGCACCACTGCCGCCAGGAAGGCCAAAGCCTGCGACCACTGGTCGGTCGAACCGGTCTGCTTGGCCCGCTGGTAAGCCGCCGTCGCGTAGGGTCTTGCCAATGTCGCTAGTTCGCTCATTGCGCTTGACCCAGTTGCTTGCCAAGGTTGTCAATGATTTCCTTGTGCTTGTCTTGGTCAACTTCCTTTTTCAGGATCTGCTCGGCGGCGGACACCGCCAAGCTGGCGACTTGCTGGCGCAGTTCTTCCCGCGCCTGCTGGATCTCGCGGTCGATTTCAGACTTGGCCGCGCTGATGATGCGCTCGCCCTCTTGCTTGGCCGCCTCTTTGCGCTCTTCGGCCAGATCGGTGGCGCGCTTTTGCGCAAGGTTCACGATTTCGGCGGCTTGATCTTTCGCTTCCCGCAAAGAAGCCTTGGCCTTTTTGTCGGCAAGTTCGAGTTCATGCTTGCCTTTTTCGCCTGCGGCCAGACCCTCGGCGATTTTTTTCTTGCGCTCTTCGAGGGCTTGCAACAGCGGTGGCCAAACGAACTTCATGGTGAACCACACCAAAAGCCCGAAGGTGATCATCTGCCCGAATAAAGTGGCGGTTATGCTCACGGCGATTTCCTCACAGCGTTAAGGTCTTAAGACGGCTTCGTCCGCTTCGCTTCACTTGGGCAGGAACGGGTTGGCGAACGTGAAGAACAGCGCCAGACCCACGCCGATCATCGTCACCGCGTCCAAAAGGCCGGCGACAATGAACATCTTCACTTGCAGCATCGGCACCAGTTCCGGCTGGCGCGCCGCGCCTTCCAAGAACTTGCCGCCCAACAGGCCGAAGCCGATGGCGGTGCCGAGGGCGCCTAGCCCCAAAATGATGCCGACAGCGATGGCGGTCATGCCTTGGATGGTTGCGATTTCCATGATTTCCTCCGAAAAGATTTGATGGTGAATGAGAAAAGGGATTCTTAGTGGTGGTCTTCGTGAGCGAGGCTCAGATAGACGATGGTCAGCACCATGAAGATGAACGCCTGCAAGGTGATGATTAGAATATGGAACACAGCCCAAGGGAAACTCAGCGCGGGCTGCACCCACCAAGGCAGCAAGGCGATCAGGATGAAGATCAACTCGCCCGCGTACATATTGCCGAAGAGTCGCAGGCCGAGCGAGATCGGCTTGGCCAATTCCTCAACCAGTTTGAGCAGCAGGTTGAACGGAATCATCCACGGGCCGAACGGCGTCAGCAGCATCTCCTTGGCGAAGCCAATCGGGCCTTTGATTTTGATGCTGTAGAAAATAATCAGGAAGAACACCGAGATCGACATTGCGAATGTCGCGTTCAGGTCGGTGCTAGGCACCACGCGCAGATAAGAGATGCCGAACAACTGGGCGACGGCGGGCAGAAAGTCCACCGGCAACAAGTCCATGGTGTTCATCAAAAACACCCAGCAGAAGATCGTCAAACCCAAAGGGGCGATCAACGCGCTGCGGCCATGGAAGCTATCCTTGACTTGGGTATCCACGAACTCGACGATCATCTCGACGAAATTTTGCAGCGGCCCCGGCACGCCGCTGGTCGCCGTCTCGGCGACTTTCTTGAATATCACAATAAAGAGCAAACCCAGAGCCGCCGAGAAAAACATCGTGTCCAGGTTGAAAGTCCAAAACCCCTCGCCGGCTTTCAGCGCGGTCAGATGGTGGACGATATACCCGGTTGCGCCACCCGCATCATGTGTTTCGCTTGCCATGTCATCTCACTCTTACAAAATATGTTTTATACTAATTGCCTAGCAGCAAGGCAAACCAAAACCCTGCCATTACTGCCAGAAATGTGGCAAACACGGGTAATGGCATAATGCCTGGCAGTTGGAATACGGCGACAAACAGACTGGCGGTGAAGAATAATTTAATCGTCTCGCCAAAATAAAAGGCCCGAACCACTTGGCCTGCCGTCTTGCGCGGGTCTTTGCGCCCAAACACAAGGGCAAACAGGACGTTGGGCAGAAATCCGACCAGCCCGCCGAGCAACGCTGACACGGCATGCGGCTCGCCTCCCAGCGCCCATGCCATGGCGACGGCCAGCACGACTGTCAGCAATTGAATTTGGAGCAACCGCCTGACCGCATGAAACATATTCCGCCAGACCCGCTGTAAGACCCCCAAAAACGCCCCGAATCATATCAACCACCATGACAAAGATCAACGACATGGGGCGTCATACGATTGAAACACCTCATTTTGCGAGAGGCTACAAGCCGGCCGGGGCGAGTGTCAGAAGCCTAAGCGCGGCTTGCTTTTCCGTGTTCGCCATGCCAGATTTGACGCCCACAAAAACCGCCAAAAGTCCACCGATGGGTCAGGCCCAAGCCGTCAAAACCCTCATCCTCGACTGCCCGACGGCGGCGCTGGAATTTTTCGCCGACGCACTTAGGGCGTGTCATCAATTAAGCCAGACGACGGCGACTGCCAGATGGATTCCCCCCAAAAAGTTGCGGGCGGTTTTGTCGTAGCGGGTGGCGATGGCACGGTACTGCTTGAGGCGGGCGAAGAAGTTCTCGGCCAGGTGGCGGGCCTTGTAGAGGTCGCCGTCGTAGTCGCGCGGCTCCTTGCGGTTGCTGCCGGGCGCGGCATCACGCCTGCTTGCCCACCGCCTGCGGCGGCTCAATCAGGCGTTCTTGGGCGTCATAGGCCCGGCCGGCGATCACGGCCAGCGCCTCGAACAGCCGCCGCCACACGCCGGCCTTGCTCCAGCGCGAGTGCCGCGTGTGCACGACGGAAGTCCCCGAAGCGCTCCGGCAAGTCCCGCCACGGGATGCCCGCCCGGTACCGGTACAGCACCGCCTCCACGAACAGCCGGTTGTCCTTCGCCGTCACCCCCACATGGCCCTCCCGCCCCGGCAGCAAGTCCTTCACCCGCTCCCACTGGTCGTCCCGCAGCCCGTACCTTCTCGCCATCGCCCTAATCCGCCGGAAAAAGCATCAATATGCCGTCCCCGGGGGCACAACGTCAATTGATGACACGCCCTAGATTAAAGACGGTTTTCGCTGAATCTTGTTGTGTGGCAACCGGCAAGTTCGCCATCCCTGGACGCTGGATTCCAGCTCCCGCCCGGAATGACGGAGTTTTCTAGGCAATAAAAACCCCGCCGTCGCTGGCGGGGTTCTGGGCATCATACCCAAAGCTTACTACCGCAAATGTCTTTGCCCCTCTCCCCACGGGGGCGAGGGAACGTGATAGTTCATCAAGAAGACTAGCGTTTCCGCGCCAATCCCAACAAACCCACAACAGCCGAGCCGAACAGCCAGACCGCGCCGGG
>JBJSYU010000558.1:0-8331 GCA_046089945.1 Candidatus Methylumidiphilus sp. | reverse complement strand
CGGTAGCATCCTTTAAGCGCCTTGCAGGCATTCCAAAGTGTGTTGGTCGAATTTGTTGCCGGCTTTTTTGCACTGCTCCAGAGAGGATTTGAAAACCACAGCCTCCTCTTCGGTCGTCCGCCCGGCGTTTGCCACGTCTGGGATTTCGGCATGGCTCAATTGCAAACCCCGCCCGTCCACTTTCATATGCAAAGCCGCCAACACACCCGCGCCCAACAGCACCACGTCATCCGCCAAGCCCGGCGCAATCGTCGCCCGCACATGGCGCAGCTCAATGTCGCCCAAGCGCAGGCGGTTCAACTCGGTGACATACTGCGTGGCCAAGCCGGCAGCGGTCATCACCTTGATGGCAGCGCCTTTTTGCAGGCCCATTTGTTCGGCCAGCTTCTCTGGAATCATCACCATGGCGCTGCCGGTGTCGGCCATGAATTGCACGGTATTGCCGTTAATCCCGCCCAAGCCATAAAAATGCCCGAAGCTGTCCTGTTCCATCAAAAAAACCCCTTTGGGCAAAGGCGGCTGTTTTGTCTGGGCCGGGGCTGTGTCTTCTGTGGCCAGTGTGGCCGTTGGGGATTCGGGCGAGGGCAAGCGCACGGCCGCTAACGCCGCAGTGGCCGGGCTGTCCGTGGCGACAAAGAATTCTGCCGGCGCGGCAGGCGCTTGCGGGGCGGGGTTGGGCCGATGGAAATGCGCGAACGACAGCGCGAAAGCCGCCAGCAGCAACAGCAGACCTTGGCCGGTGATCGGCAGCAGCGGCGCCTGCGGCTGGTGGGCCTCGGCGATCCTGCGGTAATCGAAGCCTGACGTCCCTGTGCCAACAGAGGATGCGTGGGTGGCGGAGGTGTTCGGCAGGTTCATAAGGCAGGCTCTCGCTTCGCAGGTGTAGAGGGATACGCACCCGTTTACGGGCGCGTCGCACACCTTCAGCAATAAGCCTGCCAGATCCAGACGCAACGCAAGCCAGCCCATTCGTCGGGCAGCTTGTGCCGCAGAGCGCTTGCAAGTTGCCAATAGCCCCAGGCGCGCAGTGCAAAATGCGAAGCAGGACGCAGCAATGCCGACGGATTGGCGACGCTTAGCCGCAGGTCGGGCAGGTCGGATTCTTGCGCAGCCGCATCTGCCGCCATTCCAGGCTGAGGCCGTCAAACAACAGCAGCCGGCCGCGCAACACCTCGCCGACCCCGGCCAACAGCTTCACCGCCTCCAACGCCTGCATCGCCCCGATGATGCCGGGCAGCGGCGCGATGACGCCGTTGCGCACACAGCTTTCCGCCAACTCGCCTTGATCCGGGTACAGGCAGTTGTAGCACGGGCTGTCGGCCACGCCCGGCGTAAACACGCTGATCTGCCCCTCGAAGCGGATCACCGCGCCCGACACCAGCGGCGTCTGTGTGCGCACACACGCACGGTTGACCGCAAACCGGCTGGCAAAATTATCGGTGCAATCCAGCACCACATCACAAGCGGCGATTTCCAATTCCAAATCCTCGCCCTCAAGCTTATGGCCGATAATGCTGACCGCAATATCAGGATTCATCCGCAGCAGGGTTTGCCGGGCCGATTCCACCTTGCCAATGCCAATAGTCTGCGTGTCGTGGGCGATTTGCCGTTGCAGATTCGACAAATCCACCGTGTCGAAATCATTCAGCGTCAAACGCCCCACCCCCGCCGCCGCCAAATACATCGCCGCCGGCGAACCGAGTCCGCCCAGGCCAATAATCAACACCCGCGCATCCAAGAGTTTTTGCTGGCCGGCTATATCGATTTGCGGCAGCATGATTTGGCGGCTGTAACGGAGTAGCTGGTTGTCGTCCATAGATGAGTTTTCAACAATGCATGTGAAGGAATAAATCGGTCAATCCAACGCCCCGTCAAACCCCACCGCTTCCCGCAGCACCACCGTCGCATAGGCACCGGCAGGCAGGCTGAAACTTAACAACAGGCTGGATTCATCGGGAAATTCAAAACCCAAATCCGCCACCGGCAAACGCAGCGGGCGGCGGGCCGGTTCCATATTGGCGCGGCGCAAGCCTGCGCACAGCAGCGGGTATTCGGCGGCGACGGCGTTTTCCAAGGCCAACACCGCGCCTGTGCTGCCCGGTTCGGCCATGCCCCACAACGGCCCGCTAGGATGGATATTTAACGAAGCGACGCGACTTAAGGTTTCCGGCGTCAGTTCGGCGCGGAAGATGCTGTGCGAATCGGCGAACATGAATACTTCGCCGTCCAGCGCTTGGTTCCAAGTGCCGTCAATTACCCGCCGCGCCAATACGCCGTTGAATATCTCCGAGCGGGCGGCGGACAAATAAATCACTTCCAGCTTGCGGTCGCGCAGCCGCAATTCGCCTCTAAACAGGGCTTCCGCCTGTGCGACATTATTGCCGTCGCGCCCAAACCGCTGCGGGCCGAAGTAATTCGGCACGCCGTAAGCGCTGATCTGCGCCAATTTGGCCTCTAGCCCAGCGTGTGTGCCCGACAGTCCACGCACGGTAATGACAAAGCGGTTGCCTTGCAATGCGCCGGTTTTCAGTTTGCGGTTATGGCGGACGGCATGCAATACCTTGACCGTGTCGGATTCCAGCCCGCTCCAATCCACTTCGCGCTTGCCGGGTATATGGGCGCTAAACCATTGCGTGGTGACGGCGTGGCGGTCTTTCATGCCGGCATAACTCACCGACATTTTCGGCAATTGCGCGTGGCGGGCGATCTGTTTGGCAATATGCTCGGTGTTTTCGCCGCGCTTTTGGATTTGCAAAAACACATGCTCGCCCGCGCCGGTCAATGCAAAGCCTAAGTTTTCTTCGACGATGAAATCTTCCGGCTGTTGCTTGATGAGGCCGGTCGCGGCGGGGCCGCCGAAGGCGTAGGGGAGGGGGGTTGTCATGGGGTTATTTGCCTGTGTGGGAAAAGCGGGTCATCCGCCGTGGCGGGCGGCGGCTTGCCGCAAGGCGTCCGCATGTTGCTCGTCCTGCTTGCGCTGTGCCACCCGCCGCCCATAGCTGGCTTGGTTTTTCACGCAGATCAGCGTGTACGGGCGTCCACGGGTGTCGGTTTTGGTGTCCACATCGCAAACGGCGCGGCGGATTGAATCTTCGACATGGGAGCGCTCCGTCTGCGCCGCTTTCAGCGACCATTCCCGCTGTCCGGGATCAGCCAAGAAGTGGCTGAGGCTGGAACAATGCGGGCAATGGCAGCTTAAGGCGGCGTTGCGCGTCCAATCGCGGGGCGGCGCCAGCGGCTCGTCGATGCGCGCTTGTAGATGGTTCAGGCAGGCGGTGCGCAGGCGTTGCGTCGCGGCGCCGCTTTGCCCGGCCAAGGCCAACAGCGTCGGCAACAGCACGGCGTCAAAACCGTATGCCTGCCGCCGCGCCAGCAGGCAATCCGCCGCCTGCCCGGCCAGCCCGGCGTCGATGCGCTCCAGCCCGGCCAGCAGTTCAATAATCCAACGCGCCTCGATGCTGACCGGCCGCCGCCATGCGTCGGCGGGGGGCGGCGTGTTGGGGTCGCCGGGCAGCGCGGCAACCAACGCGGCAGCGGTCGGGGCGAATTGTGCGGCCTGTCCGCTCGCCCAGGGCGCGGCGACGCAACGCGCCAGCAGGTCGGCGCAGGCGCCGGGAATACGCTCGGCGCTGGCGGCGACGATGCGCCGCAGCAACTCGCCGGCTTGCGGCAGCGGCAACAGCCCGATGGCTAAGACTAAGCCGACGTTGTCGGTCGGGCCATAAAATCCGGCGGCGGCGATGTCGGATAGGAACGCCTCAATGTGCGCCCGATCCTGCAATTGCGCCAGCGTCGCCAAAAACGCGCTGGCCACGCTCGGCTCGGTGTCGTAGTTGTTTTGATACGGGACTTCTCGCGGCCAAGTGCGCAGCATCTCCACGGCCAAGGCATGCGCCTCGGCCCACAGCGGCGACTTGGCGTCGGTGCCGCTGTCCGTCCACTGCCCGGCCAAATCCCGCAAATAACCCAAGGTGGCATGCTGCCCGGCCTGGTTCAGCACCGCCAAACGGCGCTGGCGCGGCCACAGCACCAGCCCGGCGCGGCGGTAGGCGCGGTCAAACGATGCCCCGGCGTTGCCGGTGGCTTCTTGGAAATCCATCTCGTCCGGTTCCAGTTTGTCGAAGGCGTCCGGCGGGCAAAGCTCGTTTTCTTCAAAAGGCAGGCTTCCCCAGGACGGCTCGCCGCCATCGGGCCTGCGCCAATCGGACAGGATCAAGTCGCGCTCAGTGACTTCGCCCACCTCGAATTCATTCTCCTCGTCGTCGTCATCGTAATATCGCCGGCGGCGCGAAGAATAGCCGGTATATTCGGCATAGCCGCTTTCCTCAATCGACACCAAGGCCAAATACGTCTCGCAATCGGCCTGTTCCGCCGCCGCCGCCAACACCGCCGCACGGCCGGCGTCGGCGCCTTTGAGCGTGGCGAAAGACAACTCCGCTTGGGAATAGGCGTGTTCCAGCGGATAGACTAGTTTTAGCGGCGTCTCTTCGTCTTCCGTAATGGGCGCTTCTGCCCATTGCCGCAGCCAATCCGCCAAATGGGCTTGCTCATCGCCATAATCGGGCGGCGTCGGCAGAGTATCCACACCTCTGCGCAAAAGGTTATAAATCAAGGTCAGCCTACAGCCTGACGTGATCGGCAATACCTCATGCGAGCAATCGGCATAAAACGCCGCAAAGCCAAACTCCGACGGGCCGTCACCATGCAAATCCAGTTGTGCCTCTTGGCCTAAGTGGCGCACCAGCAATTCCCCGCCCTCATACGCCGAGGGCAGCACAATCACCAACGTGGCAAACATGCCCGCAGCCTTTTCGGTGTCGCGGTGGCTGACAAAAAAACTGCCGGTGTCATACACCAACAGCTTGTACAATTCGGCATAGACCCCGCCGGCGACGCCGAGTTTTTCCTGCACCCACGCGACGATTTCCTCCAGGTTTTGTTCCCAGTATTTGCCGCCGATGCGGATTTTCTCCGCGCCGATTTGCCAAGTCCTGCGGACCTCCGTGTCGATCAATGTTTCCTCGCCCTTGCCATACGGCGCCCGCTCAGCGACCGCGACCAATTGCTCAGCCTGCAACGGCAACAACGGCAAAGCCACCGGCCCCACGCCCTCCACCTGCAAGCTCGGCGCGTAAATCTCCGCCGCCCCGGCCGCATAAAAACGGCCTGGGTGTTTAATTTCGCTTAATAGGTTGGCGAGTTGGGTGGGGAAGCAGGGCATGGTGGGTTCCTCAAATGTAGGTAGGAGGGAAATTGTGGCGCTGGTAAAATGCGGCTGCCATGGGGCTTGGGCGTATGACAATACCCTTTAATATGTTGCTGTGGCCTTTATCCATCGAATGGCATTCAATTCACCAAGGCTTCTGTGGCGCGGTTCATTTCTCCAACAACGCCACCGCCATCGAAGAAATCCCCTCGCCGCGTCCCTCAAAGCCCATTTTCTCGGTGGTCGTGGCTTTGACGTTGACGCAATCCACATTAATACTTAAATCCGCCGCGATATAGTCGCGCATTAGGGGTATGTGCGGGGCCATTTTTGGGGCTTGGGCGATGATGGTGACATCGACATTGGCCACGGTATAGCCTAAGCCGTGCAGCTTTGCCGCCACGTCGCGCAGCAGTATCCGGCTGTCGATGCCTTGATAGGCTTGGTCGGTGTCGGGGAAGTGTTTGCCGATGTCGCCTAACGCGGCGGCGCCGAGCAGCGCGTCGCAGAGCGCATGCAGGGCGACATCGCCGTCGGAGTGGGCGGCCATGCCTTTTTCATACGGTATATTCACGCCGCCGATGACAATATGGTCGCCTTCTTTGAATCGGTGGGCGTCGTAGCCTTGGCCTATGCGCAGCATTGTTGCTCCAGGTAAAAAGCGGCCAGGGCTAAATCCTCCGGCCGGGTGATTTTGAGGTTGTCGGGCCGGCCTTCGACGATGCGCGGGGCCAGTCCTTTAAGTTCCAGCGCGCTGGCCTCGTCGGTGACGGCAAGCTGCTGGCAGGCGGCGTGTTCCAGCGCGTCTTGCAACGCGCCGTAGCGGAACATTTGCGGGGTCAGGGCGCGCCAGACGTGGTTGCGGTCTACGGTGTCCACGATCAGGCCGTCGGCGACGCCTTTTAGGGTGTCGGAGGAAGGCAGGGCGAGGATGCCGCCGACCGGGTCGTCTTGCAGCGTGGCGATGAGTTTCAGCACGTCGGCGCGGGTGACGCAGGGCCTTGCGGCGTCATGCACCAGCACCCAGTCGTCGGGCCGGGCCAGCCCGCGCAGGCGGCGCAGCGCGGACAGCACGGAGTCGGCGCGTTCCTTGCCGCCTTCGGCGACGAGGATGCGCGGGTGGCCGGCGAACGGCAAATCCGGCCAGTAGCCGTCTTCGCGGCCCAAGGCGACGGCGACGGCGGACAGCGCCTCGACGCTGAGCAGGCGTTCCAGCGTGTGTTGCAAGACGGGCTTGCCCAGCACCGGCAGGTATTGCTTCGGCGTGGCCGCGCCCATGCGCTTGCCCACGCCGGCGGCGGGGACTACGCCCCAGAACGCGGGTTTGGCGGTCATCAGTCGGGTTCTTCGTTGGGGGGGCGTTCTTCGATGGGGTCGTCCGCCGGGGCCGCTGGCTTGGGCGCAGGCTTGGGCTTGGCGGGCGGTTTTTTCGGCGCGGGCGGTTTCGCCGCCGGGGGTTTGGCGGCGGCCGGGGGCTTTTTCGCCTTGGCCGGGGATTCGGTGGGGCGCGGGGTTTCCGCGCTCCGTTTGGGTTTTGCGGGCTTGTCGTCCTTGCCGCTTTTGGCCGCCGCCGGTTTGGGCGGCACCTTGGGCGCAGGCGCTTCGTCGTCGTGTTCGGCCTGCGGGTCGATGACCTGCACGAACACTTCGCCGTCCTTAATCATGTCCATGTCTTGGCGCGCCCGTTCTTCCACGGCGTCCAAGCCTTGCTTGAGATCCATGACTTCGGCCTCAAGGGCGGCGTTGCGCTCGCGGCGCCGCGCCCCCTCTTGGTGGAGTTCGGCAATGCGGTCGTTCATGCGCTGGAACTCCCGGACATTGCCGTCGCCGAACCACAGCCTGTATTGCAGCAGGCCGATCAACACCAGCAATAAGACTGTGATTTTGCTCACGGGCTAGACGTTTCTTTAAATCGCCCGCTTGAACACGCTGCGGCCTGCGAACACCGCCTTGTCGCCGAGTTCCTCTTCGATCTTCAGCAGGCGGTTGTACTTGGCGACGCGGTCGGAGCGGCTCAGCGAGCCGGTCTTGATCTGGCCGGTGCCGAGCGCGACAGCCAAGTCGGCAATCGTGGTGTCTTCGGTTTCGCCGGAGCGGTGCGACATGACCGTGGTGTAGCCCGCCGCCTGCGCCATGCGCACGGCTGCGATGGTTTCGGTCAGCGTGCCGATTTGGTTGACTTTAATCAGGATGGAGTTGGCAATGTTTTTGTCGATGCCCTCTTTCAAAATCGTCGGGTTGGTGACGAACAGATCGTCGCCGACCAGTTGGATTTTGTCGCCCAACTGTTCGGTCATGGTCTTCCAGCCGTCCCAGTCGCCTTCGGCCATGCCGTCTTCGATGCTGATGATCGGGTATTTGCCGACCCAGCCAGCGAAGAAATCGACGAATTCCGCCGGGGTGAACGACTTGTCGCCTTCCGATTCCAGCACGTATGCGCCGTCTTTGAAGAACTCGGAGCTGGCCACGTCCAGCCCTAAGAAGATGTCTTCGCCGGCTTTGTAACCGGCTTTGGCGATGGCTTCCAAAATCACGCTGATGGCTTCTTCGTTGGACGACAGGTTCGGCGCGAAGCCGCCCTCGTCGCCGACGGTGGTCGCCAAGCCTTTGTCGTGCAGCACTTTTTTCAGTGCGTGGAAGACTTCCGTGCCGTAGCGCAGGGCTTCGCGGAAGGTCGGCGCGCCGACCGGCAGGATGAACTCGCCGCTGTTGTTGAGGAATTCGTACAGCGGCTTGCCGTTGTCTTGCGCGGCGGCGCGGGCGTTGGCCAGCGACACGGCGAGCAGCGCGTTGGCACCGAGGCGGGCCTTGTTGTGGGTGCCATCGAGTTCGATCAAACGGGCGTCGAGGCCGGCCTGGTCGTTGGCGTCTAGGCCGATGACGGCGTCGCGGATTTCGGTCTTGATGTTGTCCACCGCCTTCAGCACACCCTTGCCCAAGTAGCGGCCCTTGTCGCCGTCGCGCAGTTCGATGGCCTCGCGGACGCCGGTGGACGCGCCGGACGGCACCATCGCCGAGCCGACCACGCCGGATTCGAGGACCACGTCGGCCTCGACGGTGGGGTTGCCACGGGAATCAAGGACTTCGCGCGCTCTAACTTCTACGATTTTGCTCATGGTTTCTCC
>JBJSYU010000557.1:0-3044 GCA_046089945.1 Candidatus Methylumidiphilus sp. | reverse complement strand
GTGCAACCCTATATATTGACGCTGCTTTTCTGCTAGATTCATATTTAATGAAGAACAAATATAAATTATTGTTAGCTTTTGTCAACGTTTTATTTACTGTGCGCTATCCTCTGAAAAACTTGCGGGCTGAAACCAAGGGCCGCGCAAAGCCACCTCGCACAGCATCGTCGGCCGGTCGGGGTCGTCGGCGTCCACGGCGACATAGATTATCCCATCGCGGCCGGCGACAGGGCAGATCCCCTCGACCTTTTCCGCCAGCAACGCGCCGTCCGCGTCGCGCAGTTCGATCCAGCGGCCGGTCGCGCCCGCCAACACGCCGACCGCCGAACCGGTGACGACGCCGTCCGTCACCGCGTCCGGCGAGGCTTCCGCCGCCGCCGTGTACAGCAACCCCGACGCGGTGGCGCTGGCGTCGGTGAAGGTCAGCGGCGCGCCGTCCAACGCGCCAAGATCGTACTCGACAATATTGCGCAAAGCCGGCGCCGCGCCGCCCTGCAAATACGCCGCGAACTCTGCCCACAGGATATCGCAACTGGCGTTGCGCGGCGGCACACCGTCGCGCCAGGCGCCGTTGCCGCGGTTGAACAGCCGCACGACGCCATCGACGAACACCGCGCCCTCCACGTTCAACTCGCCGCCGCTGAACGCCTGCGCGGCATGCAGGCGGGCATACAGGCCGGGCGCCGGAAACAAGCGGGCTTGGCCGTCGGCGGCGATCAGCGCCAAGGTTTCGCGTTGCGGGCTGGAGCCTGAACCGAGCGCCACCAGCCCAGTCGGCGCACTGAAACAGGCTTCCAAATCAAGCTTGTGCGGTTTGTTGCCCCGGCGCTCGTCAAATTGCCGCCGCCCCCCTGCGCCGGCCGGCAAGGTCCACGCGCCAACCTGCCCGCTGTCGGGGTCAAACAGCGCGACAAAATTGGCGTCGTCCTGCACCACCGCGATGCGCCGGCCAAACCACGCCAAACTAGAGCCGGCGCGGACATGGCCGGGCCGATCCAGCGCCGCGTCCGCCCCCTCGGCGTAGCGCAATTCCCGCCGCGACAGCACCGTCGCCGACAGCGCGGCGTCGCGCACACAGACCAGAGGCGCGGCCACCGCCTCAAGCCTCCGCGACCGGCACCGGCGCCACGCGCCAAATCTCGGCGCAGTAGTCGCGGATCGAGCGGTCGGAGGAAAACTTGCCCATGCGCGCAGTGTTGAGGATCGACGCCCGCGTCCAGGCGGCGGGGTCTTGCCACAACGCGCCCGCCTGCGCCTGCGCGTCCACATACGCCTGATAATCGGCCAACACCAGGAACGGGTCATGGTTCAGCAGATTCTCCACCAGTGGGCGGAACAGATCCGCGTTGCCGTGCGCCAACGCGCCGGAGGCGATGAAATCCAGCACCGCGCGCAGTTCGGCGTTGCGCTCGTAATAGTCGCGGGGCCGGTAGCCCTGCGCTTTCAGCCCCGCCACTTCCGGCGCGGTCAGGCCGAACAGGAAGAAATTCTCCGCGCCGACTTCCTCCAGGATTTCAACATTGGCGCCGTCCAAGGTGCCGATGGTCAACGCCCCGTTCAGCGCGAATTTCATATTGCCGGTGCCGGAAGCCTCCTTGCCGGCGGTGGAAATTTGCTCGGACAAATCCGCCGCCGGGATGATGATTTCCGCCAAGCTCACGCTGTAGTTGGGGATGAACACCACCTTGAGCTTGTCGCCCACACGCGGATCGTTGTTGATGGTTTTGGCCACATCGTTGATCAAGCGAATGATCAACTTGGCTTGGTGGTACGCCGACGCCGCCTTGCCCGCAAACACCACCACACGCGGCACCCACAGCGCATCCGGATTGGCCAAGATGCGTTGGTAACGGGTGATGACGTGCAGCACGTTCAACAACTGGCGTTTGTATTCGTGGATGCGCTTGACTTGCACGTCAAACAACGCATCGCAATTCAGCGTCACGCCGAGCTGCTTTTGCACCAATGCGGCCAGGCGCTCCTTGTTGTGGCGCTTCACGCGGCGGAAGGCGCCCAAGAAACCCGGCAATTCCAGCGAACCGCGCAAGCCTTCGAGCTGATCCAACTGGCGGCGCCAGCCTTTGCCGATGCGGCTGTCCAACAACCCGGCCAAACCCGGGTTGGCGTGCGCCAGCCAGCGCCGGGGCGTGATGCCGTTGGTTTTGTTGTTGAAACGCTCGGGACAGAGTTTGGCGAAGTCGGCAAAGATGCTTTGCGTCATCAAATCCGAATGCAGCGCGGACACGCCGTTGATGCTGTGGCTGGCCACCACCGCCAAGTAGGCCATGCGCACGCGGCGCTCGCCCGATTCATCGATCAGCGACAGGCGGCGCATCAGCTCCACGTCGTGGCCATGGGTGCGGGTGAGCTCGCCCAGGAAGTGCGCGTTGATGTCGAAGATGATGCGCAGGTGGCGCGGCAGCACGCGGCCGAACATGTCGATCGGCCAGGTTTCCAGCGCCTCGTGCATCAGCGTGTGGTTGGTGTAGCTGAAGACCTTCTGGCACAGCGCCCAGGCCTGGGCCCAGGGCAGGCGGTGCTCGTCCAGCAGCACGCGCATCAGCTCGGGGATGGCCAGCACCGGGTGAGTGTCATTCAGGTGGATGCTGACCTTGTCGGCCAAGCGCTCGAAGCTGGCGTGGGTGCGCAGGTAGCGGCGCACCAGGTCCTGCACGCTGGCGCTGACGAAGAAGTACTCCTGGCGCAGGCGCAGTTCGCGGCCGCTCAGCGTGGAGTCGTCCGGGTACAGCACGCGCGAGACGTTCTCGCTGTGGTTCTTGCCCTCCACCGCGCCAAAGTAGTTGCCCTGGTTGAAGGCCTTGAGGTTCATCTCCTCGGTGGCCTTGGCGCTCCACAGGCGCAGCGTGTTGGTGGCCAGCGTGCCGTAGCCGGGCACGATGGTGTCGTAGGCCATGGCCAGCACGTCCTCGGTGTCGACCCAGCGCACCACGGTGGCGGCGCCGCTGCCCTGCTCTTCCAGGCGGCCGCCGAAGCGCACGCGGAAGGTGACCTCGGGCCGCGGAAACTCCCAGGGGTTGCCGTTC
>JBJSYU010000556.1:0-5990 GCA_046089945.1 Candidatus Methylumidiphilus sp. | reverse complement strand
CATCGCCATCACCGCCCCGACCAAAACCGACCCCGGCCTGGTGCGCTTCTATGATGCCGGCAGCTTCGCCACGCTGGCGGACGTGACCGTCGGCGCCAACCCGGACGCGGTGACGTACACGCCGGACGGCAGCCGCCTGCTCGTCGCCAACGAAGGCGAGCCGAGCAGCTACCTCGTCGGCCCCAGCGGCGACCCGGAAGGCTCGGTGAGCATCATCAACACCGCCAGCTTCGCCGCGCAGACCGCCGGCTTTGCCGGCTTCAACGCCTCCGCCGCCGCGCTGAAAGCCAGCGGCGTGCGCCTGACCGGCCCGAACGCCAGCGTCGCGCAGGATCTCGAACCGGAATACGTCGCCGTCAGCGCCGACGGCGCCACCGCCTTTGCCACGCTGCAAGAGGCCAACGCTTTAGCGGTGATCGACGTCGCCACGGCGACCGTCACCGCCATCAAGCCGCTGGGCCTGAAAGACCACAGCCTGCCCGGCAATGGCCTGGACGCCTCCGACCGCGACGGCCCCGGCACCGCCGCGCTGAACGGCAACATCTTGAATTGGAACGTTGCGGGCCTGTATATGCCGGACGGCATCGCCAGCTTCGTCAACGGCGGCGCCCAATACTATGTGACCGCCAACGAGGGCGACTCCCGCGCCGACTGGCCGGGCGGCAACGACGAAGTCCGCGTCGGCGCGGCGACCATCGACCCGGCGCTGAACACGGCGCTTTCGGCGGCGCACGGCGCCGATTGGCAGACCAACAACGACAAGCTGAACCGCCTGACCGTCTCCACCAGCGGCGACACCGACGGCGACGGCGACCTCGACCAGTTGCAGGTCTTCGGCGGGCGCTCGTTCTCCATCCTCGACGCCGCCGGCAACAAGGTGTTCGACGCCGGCGACCAGTTGGAGCAGATCATCAAGGCGGATTTCCCCGGCCAGTGGGACGACAGCCGCAGCGACAACAAAGGCCCGGAGCCTGAGTCCGCCGTGGTCGGCACGGTCGATGGCAAAGACCTGCTGTTTTTGGGTCTGGAGCGCTCCAACGCAGTCATGGTCTGGGATCTGAGCGACCTGCAAAACATCCATTACATCAACATGTTCTTCACGGCCGGCGACATCGGCCCGGAAGGCTTGAGCTTTTTCAGCAACGCCAACGGCAGCTTCGTCGCCGTCGCCAACGAAGTCAGCGAAACCACCTCGCTGTACCGCGTCTCAACCGTGCCGGTTCCCGCCGCCGTCTGGCTGTTCGGCAGCGCACTCGCCGTCATTGGCGTGTTTGGCCGTCGGAAAGCCGCTTAACCGCTGTTGCGCAGCATCGGCTGCGCAACTGTGGCGGCCGGCATCCCTGCCGGCAATTTGACCGCAGGTGCGACGGGGCTTAACGTTTCAAATCTTACCGCCTAAAAAAAAGGCGGGCGCGATACCCGTATCGCGCCCGCCGTTTTTTGGCCTGCCAAGCTGGGATGGGGCGGGTCTTGTGCCATAACCGCAAGACTTGTCGGCTAGGGAAGATAACCTAACAGAAAACTGCTTGAGGCGGCACTGGCAACCGTAGCCCTCACATGACGATGCACAAATGCACGGGTTTGGCCTCATCTGCCGCCCGTTGCAATTCGTTTTGGCAGTCCGCCAATTCTTCCAGCAAATCAGCCTGCGTCCAGCCCCCCGATGACTTGATGGAATGGGGGTGGGCTTGCAGATGGGACAGCAAAGCCGATACGGTCTTTAATACGTCCGCCGCAGGAAACCAATTGGCTTCTTCCGCAGGCCAGCCGGTTTCGCAGTCTTCAAAATCGCCGGATTCGTCTAGGTTATAGCGCATGTCCGTGTCATCGAAAAAACCGCTTAGGGTGGGCACATGCAGCTTTTCGGTGAGTCCGTCCAAGAATTCGGCCAGATAATACATGGCCGAATGGTCTTCGCCGTTGTTCTCGTAGCGGTCGCCATTGCGAATATTGATCCAAATCGTGCTGCTCATTGGGTCTCCGGTCGGGGATAAGGGGATGGACTTGCGCACCAGCAATAAGGCTGATTGTCTTGCTTGAAAATATCCGACATTGTTGGCCCTGTCAACCGCGTTTATGGCTGTGCGCAGCGTCGGCTTATGCGTAATTACAGTGGTTTCGCATCTGACCGGCTACAACAAATGCTCTAATCTGCGAATGTTTATAAGAAAAGCCAATGATTTGTGATTTTTTGGCGAAATTTGCCAATAGCTTGCCAGATATGAAGCCGCTGTGTGCGGTTTCATGGATTCGTCATGCGCACCTTAATAAGAGGATTGATTGAATCAATTGGCAGGCGTCCAATCCTTTTAGGCGATGTCCGGATGCATCAGGCGCGGCGTCAAGGTCAAAGACGGTTCCTCCGGGTCTTCGACGAAGCCGTCGAGCTTGGAGTAAAGGTCGAACACGTTTGCCACGATTTCCATTTCCCGGTAGAGCCGCCCACGCCGACATAACACCGCTTGCATTTTCTCAATAAGCGCGATAATGTCTTGCCATGCTCATGTTTTCGAGTGGGGTTGTTACGCGGGAGATGAGGGCAAACCCGCTTTGGCCGAATCCGCCCGAAGCTTGCCGGGATGCTCCATCAACAGTCATTCCCCATCAGCAAGCCTTGCTGAACGCTCCGCAGGCATTTTGCAATGCTCATCAAGCTTTGCTGAATGCTCAGCGATCACCGCCGAGCCTTCCGCAAGAGTTGATTAGCACGCATCAAGCCTTGCTGGGTGCTCGGCAAAGGTTGCCGAACACGCAGCAGACCTTCAACAACACGCACCAAACACCGCCGATCAATCATCAAACGCTGCCCAGCGTTAAGGAGAAAGGAACGATGGCTACGCTAAGCTACATGCCCAACGACGACGGCGGCAAGGCCGACTTGCTCGACCACATCGCCACCACCGCACCGCGCTACACCGACATCCTAGGCTTAAACCCCGAAGAATTGGCCGAGCGGCAAGCCGACGCGGACGCCTTCCGCTACGCGCTGCATGCCATGAACGACATGCAAGCCTACGCCCAACATTGGACGGAGCAGAAAAACCTGCTGCGCGATGGCGGCGACGGTTCCGGCGACTGGCCGCTGCCGCCGGTGTTGCCCAGCCCAATTCCCATCGCCGTGCGCCCCGGCATCATTTCCCGGCTATCCGCCTTCGTGGCGCGGGTGAAAGCCCACAAAAACTACACCCCCGCCATCGGCCAAGACCTCTGGATCATCAGCGCCGCGCAAATCATCGACCCCAACACCTGGAAGCCGGTGTTAAACCTACAAAGCAAAGCTGGCCGCCCCGTCATCGGCTGGACCAAAGGCAAAGCCAACGCGCTGGAAATCTGGGCCGACCGAGGCGACGGCCACGGCTTTGCGCTGGTCACCATCAGCACCCAACCCCCCACCACCGACCCCGCCCCGCTCCCGCCCAGCGGCACCAGCGCAGTATGGAAATACAAAGCCATCTACCGCTACCACGACGAGCAAGTCGGGCAATGGAGTGATGTGGTGAGTGTGACGGTGGGGGGTTGAGAAGATAGGTTGCAGGATGGTATTGTTGCGCCTTGCGGTTTTTGTAATGTTATCGGATGTGCCGACGAAGGAAGGGCTGTAGGTTGGGGTGAGGCACGAACCCCAACAGGCTGCCCGGCATATTTGGTTGGGGTTCCTTCGTTACCCCAACCTACCGTGCTGCCTCATATTTAGTGAGGATTTTGATATTAGGAGATTAAGTAATGTGGCAACACTGTCATCATGATTACAGTCACTGGGATTCAGGAGCTAATGTGAGGCTAGTATATGAAAACAGCATGTTTGACATGATTAGAAACTACAAAGATGTATATCTAGCACATATTACTGCTAATTTGGATGAAATAATAAGTTGTGGATATGTCTATCCAAGTGCAGGCTGTTTAGTTGGTAGTGTTTATTGCGTCCCTGCTTTTTATAATGAAAAAACTAATGAGTTAAGGCTTCATAATCTAGGCTCTTACTATTACACAAAAGAAATACCAGCCGCATTAAGACACCCGCCGAAAGTTCAGGCGAATCCAGAGATATTGATAATTAAAGCAAGTAGAACCACTAAAAATGGATATGCAGTTGAGGGTGTGAATTACTTGAGGATGGGCGCTATTCATTTCAAAGCTTTTGATATTGAGGAAGATGGGAATTTGCTAGAGAATACGGAGCGAGAATATATCAAAAGAAAAATTATTGGCGCAATAAGCTCTGAAGAATCTTTTCTTGTGAAAACGATAGAACAACACAACCGCAAGGTAAGAAGCATTGAGGCTGATTTAGATTATTTAAAAGATGCCAGCAGAACTGTGGACAAAATTTCTTACTTTGGCTATGTATTATTTGAAGCATTTAGCACTACACTTATGCTTTTACAAAATGACGATTACTCAATTTATTGTAGAGAAAAAGGTGAATTTAATAATTGGAACTATAAAGAGGTAATGTATGAGATATACCCTGAATTTAGCAATAATTTTAGGTTAAGTGGCTTTTCACCAGATTGGGAATTACTAATCAAATTATGCGAAAAAAGAGGGGTTTTTAAAGGGTCATCTGTGGATCATTTTATAAACTCAATTGCAATTAGAGCTAGAAAATATATATGCGATAACTCATTTGATGACTACAGGTCTTTCATGCAATATAAAAAACTTTTACATGGAAGTGCAATTAACTGGGATTGGGCAGCACTCAATTTATCGCCTCTAATTGGTCACATGGCGCACAGGGAATTTAGAAATTCTGATAACGAAAGAAAAGAGGATTTATTTCGATTTTTTGAAGTGGAGAAAGCCAAAAAGATATGGGCTTACTGGAATAAAAAAGATATATTATTCCCTTTTAATGCGGTTGTTGCAAAGGGTGAAATGGGGGTAAATCCATGTTTTTCTGATGTCGAACTAAAATTTTATAAAGGAAATGCCTTAAAGCTTGATAATCTAGATGTGATTGTGACTATCGGTGAACGCTTGCAAATTAAGATGCGCCGAGAACTAGGTGAACTAAGGCATACATTAAGGCGTAGCCTAGATGAAAAAACTAATCGTCTTTGATTGGGATGGCACACTTAGTGATTCTGAAACCCGCATTGTCGAGAACATGATAGTTGCAAGCGATAGCCTAAATCTTCCATCGCCATCAAGAGAATTAATAGCAGATACAATCGGCATGAAGATAATTGATGCCATTTCAGTGCTTTACCCAGAGATCAATAAAAAGGGAGCTTTGGAGTTAAAAAATAAATTTAGGGAGATTTCAGATTCTCAAGAAAATCATGAGCCACCACTATTTTCTAAAGTATTAGAAACATTAAAAGTTCTTTCAAAATATTATCAATTAGCAATAGCTACAAACAAATCAATAAATGGTATTGAGAAATCTTTATCTGCTCATAGTAACTTAACTAAATATCTAACTTGCTACTTTGGTACTGGGCCAATACAGCCCAAGCCTAGTCAAGAAATGATGCAGATTATATTGCAAATAGCGGGCGCAAAAAATCTTGATACAATCATGATTGGTGATACAGAAATAGATTTCCATTTTTCCCAGCGAAGTGGTGTTGATTTTATAGGTTTAGCAAGAAACGAAACCAAAATGAAAAAATTGATAAATTGTGGTGTCAAATTAATTATAAGTGATATTAGCGAGCTTCCCCGTTTACTCAAACATTACGAGCAAAGTAGATGAAAACTTTGGCACAGATTTACAGCATTGCAAACCAAGGAGAGCACATTGGAAATACTCTAGCCACTAGGGCCATTAGAAGAATAGAGCGTGAATTAAAGCTATTTGAAATACCCCCTCATATAGAATACTCAAAAGAAATTATAGATGATTTGGTTTTGCGTTATCAAGACGACTTCCGCCAATGTTCTGTTGCCGTCTGATCTCGCAGTGGTTCGCATCATCTCGAAGAACGTTGGTGAAAAAGCCTCAACAGAAGATTACAACTCCGGCAAGGCCGCCGTCGGCA
>JBJSYU010000555.1:0-3685 GCA_046089945.1 Candidatus Methylumidiphilus sp. | reverse complement strand
TTCAGCGGTTGCCTGGAAAACCGCTATGTCGAACATCCAGAAAGCCAGGCGGTGATGACGGCTTGGGCGCTGCTGGCGCTGCTCGACATCCTGCCCGCCGCGCACCCGGCCATCCGGCGCGGGGTGGAATGGCTGGTGGGGCGGCAAATGGACAATGGCGATTGGCCTAGGCAGGCGGTCAATGGCGTGTTCTTTGGCGCCGCGATGTTGGATTACCGCCTGTACCACACCTATTTTCCGGCTTGGGCCTTGGCGCGTTATGCCCGTCTGGCGCATGCGCCCTTAACCCGGCAGGGCGAAAGCTTTTGACTTCTAACTTAAACCTTCACGGCGATAACGCCAAATCTCCGGGCCTGCGTCTGTCCAGGACGCTTGCCTACGCACGGGAAAACAAGATATGAACAAACAGACAATCGCAAATGAAACTGTTGATGTGCTGATTGCCGGCGGCGGCGTGGCGGGCGTTGCCGCCGCGGCGGCGCTGGCGCAACTGGGCTTGGACATTTTGATCGTCGAGCCGGGCGCCGCGTTTTGCCGGCGCTTGGCCGGCGAGCTGATCCACCCGCCGGGCATTGACGGCCTGTGCCAACTGGGCCTGTTGGATGCGGATGAGCCGCTGGGCGCGCCCATCAAGGGCTTCGCCATCTTTCCGGCGAACACCGACGGCGGCGTCGAGCGCATGGTGTTGCCTTATGGCGAAACCGAGGGCAAGCCGCGCTCCGGGCTGGCGATTGAACACAGCCTGCTGAAAGAGCGCATGCTCGACAAAGTCCAGCAGTTTCCAGGCGTCAGGGCGCGGATCGGCGCCCGCGTCACGGCGCTGGAAGGCGACGGGCCGTTCACCGCCGTCGTCAACTCCGACGCCGGCGAAACGCGGGTCAGCGCCAAGCTGATCCTCGCCGCCGACGGGCCGATGTCGCAATTGCGCAAGATGGCCGGCATCACGCACGACACGCAGCGTTATTCCGGCATGATGGGCGCGGAAGTGGACGACTCGTGCCTGCCCAACGCCGACTACGGCAATGTGTTCCTCAACCCGACCGGCGTCGCCTACGCCTACGCCATCGGCGGCGGACGGGCGCGGGTGATGTTTGAGGTGCTGCGCGACGCCGACTCGAAAGATTCGGTCAAAACCCATTTGAGCTTCTTCCCCGACGCGCTGCGCCAAGCGGTGGAGCAGCATCTGGCCGACAACAAGCCGTTGGCGGCGGCGAATTACTGCATCATCCCCAAATCCAGCGTGAAGGACAATTTCGCGCTGGTCGGCGACGCGCGCGGCTGCTGCCACCCGCTGACCGCCTCCGGCATCACCTCCGCCGTCAAGGACGCGATCCTGCTGCGCGACGCGCTGGCCGAGACCCGCCGCGCCGGCGAGTTCGACTTCGCCGCCGCGCTCAGGCGCTATGCCCGCATCGGCGACCGCCTGCAACTAACCCGGCGCACCCTGGCGGAAGAATTGCGCGAGGCGTTTTTGGCGCAAACCCCGGAAGCGATGCTGCTCAACCAGTGCATTTTCTCGTATTGGCGCAACAGCCCGGCCGGGCGGATGCGCTCGATGCAACTGCTCTCCACCTTGGACAGCAGCATCTTCTCACTCGCCACGCAGTATGCCCTGGTGGCTTTGCATGCCTTCCGCCTGCTGCCGCATTGGCTGGCCGAGCGCGGACTGTTCGCCTGGCACAAGGGCGTGTTCAAACTGGTGTCGAAAAGCTTGGAATTTCAGCAGACCGCCTTGGTGCAATGGCTGCGGGCTTGAGCTAGGGCTTAAGGCTTAGCGACGAGCGACGGGCCGACGCGGAAAGGCTAGAATGTGGCGCTTTAACGCGCCACAACAGCCGAGGCCCCGCATGAACAAAGCCAGCACACCCGCCCTTCCCCGCATTGTCGTCGTCGGCGGCGGCGCCGGCGGGTTGGAACTCGCCACCCGCCTAGGCAACACCCTAGGCCGTGCCAAACAAGCCGAAATCACGCTGGTCGATTGCAGCCAGACCCACATCTGGAAGCCTTTGCTGCACGAGGTCGCCGCCGGCACCTTGGACTCCCACGACGACGAACTCGCCTATCTGGCGCAAGCCCGCGCCAGCCATTTCCGCTTCGTGCTGGGGCGCATGGATGGCCTGGACCGCGCCAACAAGCGCCTGCACCTGGCGAAGATGGTCAACCCGCAGGGCGAAGACATCGTCCCGGCGCGGACACTGCCCTACGACATCCTCGTCATCGCCATCGGCAGCCTGTGCAACGACTTCGGCATCCCCGGCGTCGCCGAGCATTGCCAATTCCTCGACACCACCGAAGAAGCCGAACTGTTCCAGCAACATCTGCTGGAAACCTACCTGCGTGTGCAGGCGCAGGAAGGCGTGTCGGCCGCCGGCGAATTGGACATCGCCATCGTCGGCGGCGGCGCCACCGGCATCGAACTGTCCGCGCAACTGCACCAAGCCACGCAACTGCTCAACGCCTACGGCCTGGACCACATCAAGCCCGCCGACATCAAGCTGCATTTGATCGAAGCCTCGCCCACGCTGCTGCCGCAATTGCCGCCGCGCCTGTCGGAGGCCACCGTCGAACAACTGCGCGCCATCGGCGTGAATCTATGCTTGGGGGAAAAAGTCGTCGAAGTGACGCGGGAGGGAGTGCGGGCCGCGTCCGGGCTGTTCATCCCCGCAGCCATCAAAGTGTGGGCGGCCGGCATCAAAGCCCCGGACTGCCTGCGCGGGCTGGACGGATTAGAGAGCAACCGCATCAACCAATTGCAGGTGCGTCCCACCCTGCAAACCACGCTGGACGAGGATATCTACGCGATTGGCGACTGCGCCGCCTGCCCCTGGCCGGCCAAAGGCCCGCAAGCCACCATCCCGCCGCGCGCCCAGTCCGCCCACCAAATGGCCAGCCTGGCCTATCAAAACATCCGCCGCAGGCTCAAAGGCCAGCCGCAGCGCGATTTTGTCTACACCGACTACGGCTCGCTGGTGTCCCTGGGCAAATTCAGCACCGTCGGCAGCCTGATGGGCAACCTGCTCGGCACGGTGATGATCGAAGGCGCCGTCGCCCGGCTGGTCTACCTGTCGCTGTACAAAATGCACCAAACCGCCCTGTTCGGGCCGTTCCGCGTCGCCCTGCTCGTCGTCGCCAACTTCTTCCGCAACCGGCTGCGGCCGAAGATCAAGCTGCACTGATTAAGCCTATCTGGATTAAGCGCGTGGGCAGACGATAAAGCCGTCTGCCCGCAGAGGATAAGCCGCTTCGTGGCACAGGTGCATATTAGGCGATTATGTCTATATCGCTCTAACTAATTTCTCCGCTTAATTCCAGCCGACGTTCTATGCGGCCAAGGCGGCTTTCAAACTTGTCCATACGGCCATGCATGATAGCTATATCGGCATGGATGCCTGCCATCTGGCCTTCGATAGAGCTTAATCGAAGGCGAATAGATTCGAATTGCTCGTCCATTTTGACTCCTTGCGCCTTAACCTCGTTACGCAGCAACTTGAGATGCTCTAGGATGAGATTTTCAACATTGTCAGTCATACTGGCGTTCCGTAATGTGTGAGTTTCGATGGGTAAACGACAAAACATTTACCACCCAGATAAGACTACTTATCTAGCAAAGAAGCTGTACGCTGTTTTATCTATTCAATTCCTACCTCCTAATTTTTTGGGAGGTGGGTTTAATTGATTTTTTATA
>JBJSYU010000554.1:0-4358 GCA_046089945.1 Candidatus Methylumidiphilus sp. | reverse complement strand
CTTGTCCGCCGGGCTGCTTGGCCGCTACGCCTGCGGCCTGGGCGAGCCACCCAAGCCCTTGCCGGATTTCCACGTGTTCCATCGGTACGCCGCCAATTTCCCCTGGCTGTCACACGCCGAATGGCTGATTGCGCAAATGCTGCGCTGGGGACAAGTGCGCGAGTTGGCCGACCTCAAAATCGCCGCGGCCAGCGTCTACCGGCCCGCGCTCTACCGCCAAGCCGCCGCCGCGCTGGGGCTGCCCTGCCCGCCTTTGGATCGCAAGCCGGAAGGCTTGCATGAGCAGGCATGGCTGCTGGCGACGCCCACCGACTCGTTCACCTTGGGGGCCGACCGCTTTTTTGACGGCGGCATATTCGATTCTTCCGATTACTTGACCGGCCACGCTGCGGCGAGCCGCTGATTTCTACGCCAACCTTCCATTTCCTGCGAGGATTTTTTTAGATGAACCTTAAAGATTTCAAACAAGCCGGCCACTGGCCCACGCTATTGTCGGCGTTCCTTTACTTCGACGTGTCCTTCATGGTCTGGGTCACGCTGGGGCCGCTGTCTTTGTACATCACCAAAGAACTGGGCCTGCCGGTGGAGGAGAAATTCACTATCGTCGCCATTCCGATTTTATGCGGCGCGATTCTGCGCATTCCTTTAGGCATGCTGGCGGATCATTTCGGCCCCAAGCTGACCGGCATCCTGGCGCAGATTGTGGTGATTATCGGCATGGCCTACGTCTTCGCCTTGGGCCTGCATTCCACGCTGGAACTGGAAATCTTGGGGTTGCTGCTCGGCGTCGCCGGGGCCAGTTTCTCGGTCGCGCTGCCGCAGGCCAGCCGCTGGTATCCGCCGAAGTACCAGGGCGTGGTGATGGGCATCGCCGGGGCGGGCAATATGGGCGTGGTGTTGGATTCGATGATCGTGCCGACCTTGGCGGAAAAATTCGGCTGGCAGGCGGTGTTCGGCTTCCTGCTGATTCCGCTGGTGTTGGTGCTGCTGGTCTACGCCGTGCTGGTGAAGGACGCCCCGGACAAGCGCACCCCAGTGACTTGGGCCAACTATGCCAGCCTGATGAAAGACGCCGATAGCTGGTGGTTCATGTTCTTTTACTCGATCACCTTTGGCGGCTTCATCGGGCTGGGCAACGCCTTGCCGCTGTACTTCACCAACTGGTATCACGTCTCCGGCGTCGCCGCCGGCATGATGGTCGCCATGGTGGTGTTCGCCGGGTCGATGTTCCGCCCCGTAGGCGGGCATCTGGCCGACCGCTTCGGCGGTGTGCGCTCGCTGCAAATCCTGTTTATCGTCGTCGCCTTGGCCTATGCCAGCATCGCGTTCATGCCGGAAGGCCCAGCGCCCGAAACGGCGCAAGTCGCGGCGGCGAAGGTCAGTGGCTGGGGCTTGTGGGCGATGCCGCCCATCGCCTGGGGCACCACGGCCATTTTCTTCTTCGGCACGATGGCGCTGGGCATGGGCAACGGCGCGGTGTTCCAACTGGTGCCGTTGCGCTTCCGGGGCGAAATTGGCGTGATGACCGGCTTGGTGGGTGCGGCGGGCGGCGTCGGCGGTTTTTTCCTGGCGAAGACCTTGGGCGCGTCGTGGGGCGCTTACCACAGCTTCGGCCCCGGCTTCTCCCTGTTCGCCGTGCTGCCTCTGCTGGGCTTGGTGGGCCTGTTCGCGGTGAAGAAGCGCTGGCGCACGACGTGGGGCGCGTTGTCGGGGGCGCGGGTTTAGTCGTAATGGCCGCCAATGGCGAAAATATAGAGTTGTGTATCGTCGAACCGGTAAATCAGACGATCCTTCTGGCTCAACCGTCTTGACCAAAAACCGGAAAGCTGGTGTTTGAGCGCTTCGGGCTTCCCCGTCCCCGTCCCCGTGCGGGGATCGCCCCGAAGCATCTCCTTCGCTCCTATCCAGAGTCCAACCATGACCGCCCCCCAGCTCACCCTCCAAATCGGCCTTTCTTGCCTGCAAGGCCGTCGCCCTGACAACCAGGATTTTGCCCGTTTCACCCAGCCTTCCCCGAAAGCCGCCGCCTTGCATGGCTATGTCGCCGCCGTCGCCGACGGCATGGGCGGGGCGAAAGGCGGGCGGGTGGCGGCGGAAACCTGTGTGCGGCAGTTCCTCGAAGGCTTTTATGAAATGCCGGAGACCTTGTGGGTCGAGCGGGCTGCGGCCCGTTGTCTGGCGGCGGCCAATGGCTGGATTCATGGCATGGGCCGGCAAGATCCTAATCTGGCCGGGATGGCGACGACCTTCAGCGCGGTCGTCCTGCGCCAGCGCCTCGCTCATTTGATCCATGTGGGCGATTCGCGGATTTACCGGCTGCGCGGCGAGACCTTGGAGAAGCTCACCGAAGACCATAACTTCAAGCACCCGGACATGGATCATATCCTGTGCCGGGCCGTCGGCATCGAAGACACGGTCTGCGCCGAATTCCTCAGCCTGCCGCTGGAACCGCATGACCGCTTCCTGCTCTGTTCGGACGGGCTTCATGCGGCCCTGCGCGAGGGCGAACTGTGCGCGGTCTTGATGGAACGCCAATCGGCGGACAGCAGCGCCGAAGCGCTGACGGCCTTGGCGCTGGCGCGGGGCAGCCAAGACAATATCACCGCCCTGGTGGTGGACATCATCAGCCTGCCGCCGCCGGAACGCTCGGTTCTGCGCGATAGCATCGACGCGCTGCCGCTGGGCGAACCACCCCAGACAGGCCAATGCGTGGACGGCTACCTGCTGCAACAATGCCTGTCCAAGGGCCGTTACAGCAGCCTGTTCTTGGCCCAAGACCGGCTGGGGCAAAACCCTCTCGTGTTGAAATTCCCCAACCCCCCTATCGCCAGCGACTGCGAATACTACGACGCCTTCCTGCGCGAAGCTTGGATCGGCGCCCGCGTCCACAGCCCGTGGGTGGCCGAGGTCATCGAACCTAGCCCCGGCCGGCAAACCCGGCTGTATACCGTGATGCCCTTCTATGCAGGCCAGACGCTGGAGCAATATATCGAAACGGGCGAGGCCATCGGGCTGCAAGACGGCGTTGAGATGGGCCTGCGCCTGTGCAAGGCCCTGCACGCCCTGCACCGGCTGCGCATCATCCACCGCGACATCAAGCCGGAAAACATTCTGCTGCAAGAAGGCGGCGGCTTGAAGCTGCTGGATTTGGGGGTGGCGCGGCTGCCCTCCTTCGCCGAAGACCCCGCCGCCCCAATCCCCGGCACCGCCAGCTACATGGCGCCTGAGTTGTTCAAAGGCGAACGCGGGACACCGGCCAGCGATGTGTTCGCCGCCGGCGTGACCTTGTACCGGCTGTTTGCCAAGGGCGCCTACCCTTACGGCGAGATCGAACCCTTCAGCACCCCGCGCTACCAAGGCCAGCCCAAGCCTTTGAGCCTGTGCCGCCCGGACTTGCCCGGCTGGCTGGACGCGGTGCTGGCCCGCGCCTTGAGCGCCGACCCGCAGCAGCGTTACGCCGACAGTCTGGAACTGGCGTATGAATTGGAGCATGGCTTGGCGAAAGGCGGGCAGGTCAAGCGGCGCAAGCAGTCTTGGTATGACCGCAACCCGCTGATGTTTTGGAAAGTGACTTCGTTGGTTTTATTGGGATTGCTGCTGGTTTGCGCGGAGAGGTTGGCAGCCTTCGGCCGGTGATTGCTTGCAAATTTCCCGGCCTGCGTCGCAACTACCCGGCCAATGTGTACGACAGAAAAGCCCTAGCCGCACCACATCCGCGCAACTCGCCACTCCCTTGGGCGGGAAGTTCTGAGCTATCCATCGCTCATTGCCGCCCGTAATCAGACTCCCTGCTTTGCCGACAATGACTTAAGCCCAAGCTGCCAAGTAGGCACGAACCCTGCTTCATTCAAACCAAACAGCGCCAACGGCGGCGCTAATCGAGCAACGACAACGGCGTCGTGCATACACGGGTTCCCCCTTGGTGTATGCCCGACGCTTTTTTTATGCCTAAAAACGACCGTTGGCGGCAGTTTTTAACAGAGGTTATCGGCAATGAAAGAAAAACTGGTGTTGATCGGCAATGGCATGGCCGGGGTGCGGACTTTGGAGGAATTGCTCAAGCTTGCGCCCGACAAATACGACATCACCGTGTTCGGCGCGGAGCCTTACGGCAATTACAACCGCATCCTGCTGTCGCAAGTGCTGGCCGGCGAAAAAACTGTGCAGGACATCATGATTAACGATGACAACTGGTACGCCAAACACGGCATCACGCTGCACAAAGGCGTGAAAGTCACCGGCATCAACCGCAAGCGCCGTTTAGTCCAGGCCGAAAACGGCGCGGAAACCCAGTACGACCGCCTGCTGCTGGCGACCGGCTCGAAGTCGCGGTTTCTGCCCGTGCCAGGCGCGAACCT
>JBJSYU010000553.1:0-3085 GCA_046089945.1 Candidatus Methylumidiphilus sp. | reverse complement strand
GTAGGGTGGGCAGACGGCTCTATCGTCTGCCCACGCGGAATCTGGCATAATCGGTGGGCAGGCAAAAAGACGCCTGCCCACCCTTATATCTCGATTCTTCCCTCCGAAAGGGGCAGCCCGGTAGGGTGGGCAGACGGCTCTATCGTCTGCCCACGCGGAATCTGGAATAATCGGTGGGCAGGCAAAAAGACGCCTGCCCACCCTACGATACTGCCCACGCGGACAATGCCACGGGATTCGGCGGAACGGTGGGCAACAACATTGTCCCACCCTACGTTTCATCAACCTCACCCTTAACGATACTCCCAAGGTATTGCCATGTCCCACTATCGACGCGACTACACACCCGGCGCGACGTATTTCTTTACCGTGGTGACGTACCGCCGCCGTGCTTTCCTGTGTGACGACGATGTACGCGCCGCGCTGCGCGATGCCATTCAACTGACCCGCGTACACTATCCCTTTGTGATTGAGGCGTGGGTGTTACTGCCCGATCATCTGCATTGCATCTGGAAACTGCCGACCGACGACGCCGACCATTCCACCCGCTGGCAACTGATTAAACACCGTGTGACGGACACCTGTCCGCGCCTGCACAAACCCGAATGGATGACCGCCTCCAAAATCAAACACCGGGAATCGACGGTTTGGCAAAGGCGGCACATTGAACACCGCATCCGCGACGACCGCGATTTTGCCAACCATTGCGACTATATTCACTACAACCCGGTCAAACACGGCTTGACAAACCGCCCCTGCGATTGGCCTTATTCAAGCTTCCATCGTTTTGTCAAACGCGGCATCTATCCGCAACATTGGGCGCTTGCCAATCCCGATACCCTAAATTCCGCCGACCTTGAAATGGAGTAAACCGTAGGGTGGGCAGACGGCTCCATCGTCTGCCCACGCGGAATCTGGCATAATCGGGGGGCAGGCAAAAAGACGCCTGCCCACCCTACGATACTGTCAAACACGGCTTGACAAACCGCCCCTGCAATTGGCCTTATTCAAGCTTCCACCGCTTCGTCAAGCGCGGCATCTATCCGCAACACTGGACGCTTGCTAATCCTGATACCCTCAATTCCGCCGATCTTGAAATGGAATAAACCGTAGGGTGGGCAGACGGCTCTATCGTCTGCCCACGCGGAATCTGGCATAATCGGTGGGCAGGCAAAAAGACGCCTGCCCACCCTACGATACTGCGGAGCGCCAACGCCATGACCTACGAAGAATTGAAAGACCTGATCGCCAGCATCTCTGTCCAGCAACAAAAGAACAGCCTGATAATCCAAGCCTTGTCCACCAGCCAGCAGGAAACCGAGCGGCAAATGAAAGAGACCGACCGGCGCATGCAGGAGACTGACCGGCAGATGCAGGAGACCGACCGGCGCATGCAGGAAACTGACCGCCGTATGCAGGAAACTGACCGACAGATGCAGCAGACCGACCGGATGGTGAAGGAACTGGGCAAGCAGATTGGCGGGCTGGGGGAAAAATTCGGCAGCTTCACCGAGGGGCTGGCGCTGCCTTCCATGCAGCGGATCTTGCGGGAAAGGTTCGGCATGGAGGTGGTCAGCCCCAGCGTCCGCGTCAGCAAGCAGGGGCAACATTTGGAAATCGATGTGCTGTCGTATGCCAACACCGAGATCAACGAGGCCTATGTGGTGGAGGTGAAAAGCCATGCGCGCGAGGAGGCCATCGAGCAGTTGCGCGGCATTTTGGAGCGCTTCCATGAGTTTTTCCCCGAACACCGGGGCAAGAAGGTCTACGGCATTTTGGCTTCGGTGGACGTGTCGGCGCAGATGCGCGAGCGCATTTTAAAGGCGGGCTTTTATGTGGCGCGCATCCATGAGCAGGTGTTTGAGTTGGATGTGCCGGATGATTTTAAGGCGAAGGCGTATTGATTTAGGCGGGGCTGGGCGCGGCAGGTCGAAGATTCACACAGTACGGACGGGGCGCTACGCAAACCCCGTCCGCCACAGTTTTTCCTGCTAGAAAGATGACTTTAGCTGAATCAAGTTTTCTGGAAACCGGCTAGTTCGCCATCCCTGGACGCTGGATTCCGGCTCCCGACCGGAATGACGGAGATTTTTTCGGCATTGGCTGAACCATTTTGTTCATAGGGTAAGTTAATAGTATTGGGGGGAAATTGTTGGGTATCGGATTGGCCGGTCTTCTTCCGCAGACACGGCGGCAAAGGCAAGTGTGGCAGTGACCGCTTCGCGGCTCAGGGAAGGAAAATCCGCCATGATTTCCTCAGCCGACATGCCGTCGGCCACACAGGCAAGCACCGTGCGCAGGGTGACACGGGTGCCTGCGATAACAGGCTCGCCACCGCATACCTTAGGATCGGTGACGAAGTAGGGTTGGTAATTAAAGGGCATATGAGTCTCCTTAGGCAGATTAGGGGCCGGATAAGCCCATTGAGCAAATCAGTTTCGGTTCACGTTGGCTGTCGCCACTTTCAATCACGCAGAGCCGCCCTTCTGTGCGCAGGGCCAATATCAAATCAACCAGTCTGTGGTCGTCGATGCCTGCCTTCAATTGGCGGTTGAGCGTGTCGGCGGTGGCTTGGAACAGAGGATAACGGTAAATGTCTTCCATGGCTTTTTCAATTTCGCGGATATGGGCGTCGGTGGTGAACAAGTCGCGTTGCTCGCCGAGCTTGCCCCGGTGGCGTTTCATCCGTTCATAGGCTTTGAAGCGCGCGCCGGCGGGGCGGCCTAACGCGCCGCCGCTGGTTTGTTCTTCGGCCAGGATATGGCGCATGCCGTGCGCGGTGAGGTCGTGGTGGTTGTCCGCGCGCGGCAGGGCTTCGGTGGCGGCGGAACACGCCGCCGCCTTGAGGATGGTGAGTTGCGATTGCGTGACCGAACGGCCTTCCGCGTCGATCCACGCCAAGGCGTCGTTGCCTTGCCCCGTGCGCAGGTAAACCAACGCGCCGTCCGGTTGCGCCACGCTGGGCGTGTGCGCCTTGGTGGCATAGACCACATCCGGCAAGGCTTCGATTTTGCCGACTAGCGTCGGGTCGGCGTCGGTGGCGTTTTTCCAGATTTGGTAGGCGTAGGAGGCGAGATCGACTTCG
>JBJSYU010000552.1:0-2637 GCA_046089945.1 Candidatus Methylumidiphilus sp. | reverse complement strand
CGGCGTTTTTGCCGAGGACGGTTTGGCCGGCGTAGGTGTTGGCGCCGGTCAATTTCTGATGGCCGGCGGCGACGGTCAGACCGCCGCTGCCGCTGATGACGCCGTCAAAGCTGCCGTTGGCGGCGGTGAGGTTCAGCGTGCGCGCGCCCAGTTTGACGATGCCCGCGCCGGACAGCCGGGCGATGTCGGCCCCGGCGGCGGTGGCGCTGATGTCGAAGGTGCCTGCGGCCTCCACGCCGTCGAAGCTGGCGATGCCGCCGCCGCCTTGCAGTGCCAAGGCCGCGCCGGCGTCAATCGCGGTCAGGCCGCTGTAGGTGTTGGCCCCGGCCAGGGTTTGTGTGCCGCCGGCGATGGTCAGCCCGCCGTTGCCTGCGATGACGCCGCTGAAGCGGCCGCTGGCGGCGCTGATTTTCAGCGATTGCCCGCCTAAGTTGACGCTGCCGGCGCCGGTCAACGCCGCAATCGACACTTTGTCGCCGGCGCCGGAGATGTCGAAGTGGCCGTTGTTTTCCACGCCGGCCGAAGCGCTGATGCCGCCGTCGCCGTTGAGGCTCAAGGTGCCTGCGGCGATGGTGGTGGGGCAGGTGTAGGTGTTGGCACCGTACAGGGCGACGGTGCCGGCCGTGGTTTTTTTCAGGCCGACGCCACCGGCTAGGCTGGCGCTGACGGTGCCGGCTTGCAGGTCGAAGTCGCCGGCCGAGGTCAGCGTGCCGCTGCCGTGGATCTGGCCGGACTTAAGCTGCACTGCCGCCACGCTGTTGTTGAAGTCGTCCATGTTTAACGTGCCGCCGTCGATGCCCAGGCGGGTGGCGGCGCCTATCGTGCCGTCTTTTTGCAGATTGACCGTGCCTTTGGTGAGGATATTGAAGCCGTTGTCGGCGGCCAAGGGCTTGGGGCCGTTCAGGTAAAGCGTGGCGTTGTCGCTGCCGCCGCCGACGGTGAGGCTTTTCACGGTCGCGCCGTCTTGCGGGCCGACCACTTCGACGCTGCCGGCGCTGCCGCTGATGGTGGTGTCCAGCAAGCGGTTGGGCGTGAAGCCCAGTTCCCAGTGCGCCCCGGTGTCCCATTCGCCGAAGCTGCCACCGAACCAGTTCAGGGTGCCGGTGGGCGTGGCGAGGAAGGCGCGGGTCTGGCCTGCGGCGTCCACGGCCGTCCCGGCGATCTGCCCTAGCGCGTTGATGCCGTGGGCGGCGGTGACGGTCAGTTGGCCGGGGTTGGCGGAGACTAGGGTGTTGATATCGGTGATGGCGCCGCCTTTGTGCCAGAGGAAGCCGTGGCCGTCGGTGCTGGCGGTAATGTTGTTGACGGTGTGGGACTGGCCGACGATCTGGCCGTTGGCGTTGATGGCGTTGGCTTGGCTGTCAGGCCCGCCCAGCGTGCCTAAGTCCAAGATGTCGCCGTTTTCCCAACGCACCGCATGGTTTGCGGTGGCGGACGCATCGACGGCGGCGACGCCGACCGCCACGCCTTGCGCGTTGATGGCGGTGGCGGCGCTGTTGGCGGCGCTGGCCAAGCCGGGGAGCAGCGTGAGGCCCATGCCGCCGCCACCATCCGCTTGCCACAGCGCGGCTTGGATGATGCCGCCGCCGACCCCGGCCGAACCGACCACGGCCCCGACCGCGTTGAGGCCGGCCGCCGTGCCAGAAGCACCGCCCGGCAACGCCGCCCCGCCGCCGGCGGCGGCGTTTTGCCACAGCACAGCTTGGCTGTCCACGCCGCTGAAGCCGACGCCTGCGGTTTGCCCGGCGGCGTTGACGGCGTTGGCCTGCGAGCCGGTTGCGACTAGGCCACCGCCAATGTCGGCCATCACGCCGTTTTGCCAACTGAAGGCGCTGGCCGCGCCGCTGGTCGAGACGGCTTTGCCGACCGCTTGGCCTGCGGCGTTCAAGCCAAAGGCGGCGCTTTCGGCGCTGCCCAAGGTGTCCAGATCCTGCATCGTGCCGTTTTGCCACAGAAAGGCGTGGGCCACGCCGTTGGCGAGGCTGGCCTGCCCTGCGACTTGGCCGGCGTCGTTGATGGCATAGGCCGCGCTGGCGTCGCCGCCCAGCGTTCCCAAGTCGGCAATCACATACGTCGGCGCTGCCCCGGCTGGACAAGCCGCCCCCAGCAGGGCGAGGCGGACGGCGAGGGCAAGGGATTGGCGCAATAGGCGGGTGTGCTGTGTCATAGGTCTGGCCAATTCTAAAAGTAATGAAAAAGGAATCTATGGATGCATGGCAATGGAGTATCGGGGGCCGGTTCAGCCTTCCAATTTGCTTTTGAGCTTAAGCAGTCCTTCGTGGCGCGGATTGGCCTCCAGCCCATCCAAAACCTTTTTCAGGCTTTGCGCCCGGTCGCCTTTTTCGTACAGTTCCCAGGCCGCCTGCTCTTCGGCGTCGGCGATTTTCTTCAGGCCGGCAATGGCTTTTTCGTTGTAAGGGTCGATCTTCAACACTTCCAAGTATGCCCACAGCGCGTTGCTGCCGGTCGGGGCGGTGAGATACCCCACGTCATAATGTATCGCGGCCAGTTCCAAAAGGTCGTTGATTTTTTGCAGTTGCTCCGCGCTCAGCGGGGCGACGACGGGTGGCGGGGCGGCGGGCGGGGTTTGCAGGTGCAGATAGAGATTGCCGCCGCTGGCGGCGACGGCCACGGCGG
>JBJSYU010000551.1:0-6926 GCA_046089945.1 Candidatus Methylumidiphilus sp. | reverse complement strand
GCCCACATCACCGGCGGCGGCATCAGCGAAAACCTGCCGCGTGTGCTGAATCCGGGTTGCCATGCGCTGATCGACCTGGATGCATGGGAATTGCCCGCCGTGTTCCGCTGGCTGCAAACGGCCGGCGGCGTCGCCGAGGCGGAGATGCTGCGCACCTTCAATTGCGGCATCGGCATGGTCGCCGTCGTCGCCGCAGAGGACGCCGAAGCGGCGTTGGCGCAATTGCGGGAAGCCGGGGAAAGCCCGCTGCTCATCGGCCAAATCACCGCCGGCGAGCCGGGGGTGTCCTACGCCGGCCGGCTGTGAAAACGCATCCAACGAGACTTAGCGCATGGATCTGTCTGTCGTCGTGCCGGTGCGCAACGAAGCGGAAAACTTAAAGCCGTTGCTGGCTGAAATCGTCCAAGCGGTGGAGGGCTTGGGCGACTGTGAAATCATCTATGTGGACGACGGCAGCAACGACGGCACGCTGGCGCAATTGAGCGCGCTGCGGCAGACTTGCCCGCGCCTGCGCGTGCTGCGCCATCGGACGGGCCGGGGACAAAGTGCGGCGCTCTTAACCGGCATCCGCGCCGCCCGTGGCGCAGCCATCGCCACCTTGGACGGCGACGGCCAAAACGACCCCGCCGACATCCCTAAGCTGCTGCACACCCTGCGCGAACGGCAGGCCGACACGCCCGAGGTCATGGTGGCCGGCCATCGCGTCCAGCGCCAAGACAGCGCGTGGCGCAAATTCACCTCGCGGATTGCCAACACCGTGCGCGGCGGCTTGCTCGGCGACCACACGCCGGACACCGGCTGCGGCTTGAAGGTTTTCCCGCGCGCCTTGTTTATGGAGCTGCCGCAGTTCGACCACATGCACCGCTTTCTCCCGGCCCTCGCCCAACGCGCCGGCGCGCGGATCGTCGGCGTCCCGGTCAACCACCGCCCGCGGCGGGCCGGCGTCTCCAAATACGGCACCTGGCGCAGGCTGTGGGTGGGGGTTGTCGATCTGCTGGGGGTTATCTGGCTACAGCGGCGGGCATTGGCGGCGGATAGCGAGGAAATCGGAGACTGAGCAGCGCCCAATCTTAAACCTTACCTGACTAGCAAGATGTTTCAGCCAATGCCGAAAAAATCTCCGTCATGCCGGCCGGGAGCCGGAATCCAGCGTCCAGGGATGGCGAACGAGCCGGTTCCCACATAATGCGCCCCCAACATAACACCTCTATTTCCCCCGCAGAATACTTGTCCATGGAACGGCTGGCCGAAACCAAAAGCGAATATGCCAACGGCGAAATATTTGCGATGGCTGGGGCCAGCCGCGAGCACAATCAAATTGCATCGAATATTGTCGCCAATCTAAGCAATCAGCTATTGGAGCGGCCTTGCAGCGTGTACGCCAGCGATATGAAAGTTAGCATGGCCTCCGCCAAGCACTATGCCTACCCCGACATCGTCGGCGTATGCGGCCCGCAGCAATTCGAGGACGAACACACCGATGTGCTGCTGAATCCTAGCCTCATCATTGAGATACTGTCCGATTCGACGGAAGCCTATGACCGGGGCTTAAAGTTTTTCCGTTACCAACGCTTGCCATCATTGCGCGAATACCTATTGGTTGCGCAGAAATTCTGCCAAGTGGAACTCTACCAGCGCCAACATGATGGCCGTTGGGCCTATGCGGAGTTTCACAGCATGGATGATATTGTCAGTTTGGACAGCATCCATTGCCTGCTGCCGCTGCAAGCGGTTTACCAAAAAGTGGCGCTGAGTGAAACCCTTATTTGACCGGCTAATGCGCTGTTGCGCACAGGATTATCTGCTGATCTGGCTGGCGCTGGTGCTGGCCGGGCTGTACTGCCGGCCGCTGATGCCGGTGGACGAAACCCGCGTGGTGTCGGTGGCCTGGGACATGTGGCAGCGCGGCGATTTGCTGGTGCCATATCTGAACGGCCAGCCCTACAGCCACAAGCCGCCGCTGCTGCAATGGTGCATCCATCTGCTGTGGTGGCTGTTCGGCGTTGGCGAGACGCCCGCCCGCCTCGCCGCGCCGCTGTTCGCCTTGGGCAATCTGGCGCTGACCGCCGCGCTGGCGCGGCGGCTGTGGCCGGACGATGCGCCCACCGCCAAGCTGGCCCCGTTGATCCTGCTGGCGATGCCGGTGTGGGCGCTGTGGACTTCGCTGACGCTGTACGACATGCCGGTGACGTTTTTCACGCTGCTCGGACTCTACGGGATTGTGCGCGCCGCCGAAGGGCAGGACTTGGCCGGCTGGGGGCTGCTGGCCTTGGCCATCGCCGGCGGCGCACTGGCCAAGGGGCCGGTGATTTTGATCTTGATTCTGCCGCCAGCCTTCGCCGCGCCGTGGTGGCGGGCGACTATGCCGCCACGTGGGCGCTGGTGGGGCGGGCTGCTGGGCGCGGTGTTGGCGGGGGCGGCGCTGGCCTTGGCCTGGGCCGTGCCGGCCGGGCTGGCCGGCGGCGCGGAATACCGGCAGGCGATTTTCTGGGGGCAGTCCGCCGGGCGCATCAGCCATTCCTTCGCCCACGCGCTGCCGTTCTGGTGGTACTTCGCGCTGTTGCCGGCGCTGGGCTTGCCGTGGCTGCTGTGGCCACCGCTGTGGCGCTCGCTTAGGTCTTTGCCCCTCACCCTAGCCCTCTCCCCACGGGGCGAGGGGACTTGTTCAACGCCTCCTAACGGCGGCGGCGCCGACGCGGGCTTGCGCTTCTGCGCCATCCAAATTGTCGTGGTGCTGCTGGTGTTTTCGCTCATCAGCGGCAAGCGCGTCCATTACTTGCTGCCGATTTTCCCGGCGGCGGCCTTGTGCGCCGCCCGCGCCCTCAGCCGCGCCCACCCCATCCTCGTCCGCCGCGACGCGCTCGCCGCCAGTTTGCTGCTGCTGGCCCCGGCGCTGACTTTGCTGTTGACCCCGCTGGCCTGGGACGCCGACCGCAACGACTTGGCGGAAATCGCCGCCCACACGCCGCTTTCGGCAAAGCTCCTCCTGCTCGGCCTGGGGTTGGCGGTCTGGCTGTGGCGCCCCCCCACGGCGGTGGCGGGCGCGCGGCTTTTGGCCGTCGCCCTGCTCGCGCTGCTGCTGACCGCCCACGGCGTGTTCCGGCACATCGGCTGGCATTATTACGACCTGCAAACGTTCGCCGACCATCTGGCCGCAGTGGAACAACGCGGCGCGCCCATCGCCCACTGGCGCGAATACCATGGCGACTTCAATTTCCTCGGACGCCTGCGCCAGCCGCTCACGGAGATCGACACCCGGCAGGGCTTGCTGGACTGGATGCAGGCGCACCGGCAAGGCTATGTGGTGCTGCTGCGCCCGCCCGACCCGGCGCTCTGCGAGGAAGGCGCCGAATTTGCCCAGTATTACCGGGGCGGCCGCCGCATCATGCTGTGGCCGTCCGCCGCCTTGCTGGCCCGGCCTGGCGTGTTGGAACGCCTGCTCGGCGTCGGCGGCCCGTCCCCTTGAAGCCCATTTGCGGCAATTACACCGAAAGCCCTTGCCTCTGCCCGCATAGGGCCGTATAAGAATAGCCATATCAACGGCATGAGGCGCGCTATGGCTATCTTACGGTTTTTGGCAATTTCCCCGCTGCCGGGAGTCTGAACGATGGCGACCAACCCGGCCTACCTCGACCAAGTGAAGGCGCTGTCCGACCGCATCGTGGTGGCGCAACGCCCCATCCGCATACTGGACGCGATCAACTGGGACGAGCGCATCAAGCAAGCATTCATCGACGGGCAATGCCGCGAATTGCCACGGGTGGACGCCGACTATTACCGGCAACACCGTCCGCTGAACTTCGACCCGCTGGAAAAGAAGCGCGAATTCAACGAAATCGAGCGCGACCTGACGCGCAAGCTCGGCCAGCTCAATGCCCTCAGCGTCATCATGCGGCGCATCTGCCGGGAATACCGCAATGTCGTGCGCATGCTGGAGTCGCGGGGAACGCCGGACTTCGCCATGATCGCCGAATCGCTGTACGGCTCGGCCGGCGACGTGTTCCACGCCGGCGACCCGACGCTGGCCGACTTGGGCAGCATGATGGAGGAAACCCTGGCGAACCTGACCAAGCTGGACTTTATGCAGGACGAGCCGAAGACCATCGCCGCCGCGCAGGCGGTGGAACTGCTCAACGAGCGCATCAACCTGGCGTTTCCCGGCGCCGGGCTGCGGGTGATGGTCAGCGACGGCATCGCCGCCGACGCCGCCGCCGGCACCGACTACATCAAGCTGCGCGGCGACGCGCTGTTCAACGCCCGCGACTTGCGCATCATGGAAGTCCACGAAGGCTGGGTGCATCTGGGGACGACCCTCAACGGCATGGCCCAGCCCTACTGCACCTTCCTCAGCAAAGGCCCGCCGTCCGCCACCATCACCCAGGAAGGCTTGGCGACGCTGTTGGAAATCCTCGCCATGAGTTCCACCCCCACCCGTTTGCAACGCCTGATCAACCGTGTGCGCGCCGTGACCATCGCCGAGGCTGGGGCGAACTTCAACGAGGTCTACCAGTTTTTCCTCGACAAGGGGCTGGACGCCGACGAAAGCTGGACGCTGGCCAGCCGGGTGTTCCGCGGCAGCACCGCCGACGGCCAGCCGTTCACCAAAGATCTGACCTATATCAAGGGTTTTGTGCTGATTTATAATTTCATCCGGCTGGCGGTCAGCAAGGGCAAGCCGCAGCGCCTGCCCTTGCTGTTTGTCGGCAAAACCATGATCGACGACATGAAGGTCATCGCCGATCTGGTGGAGGAAGGCGTCATCGTGCCGCCGAAATACCTGCCGCCGCAGTTCACCGACCTGATGGGCCTGAGCGCCTGGTTCAGCTTCAGCCGCTTCATGACCTCGCTGAACTTCGACCAGTTGGAAGCGGACTACGCCAACATACTTTGAGCTTTACGATGAAAAAGGCACCGACCATGAACAACACCAATCCGAAGGCGATCCTCGTCGGCACGGCGGTCTTCGCCTTTTTGTACATCCTGCACATCTTGATCCTGCCCCTGCTGAAGAACAGCCTCGACATGGGCGAGGGCGACGCGATGTTTGCGGTCAGCCAGATGCTTGGCGTCTCCACCTGCTTCATCTCCGGCTACACCGCCGCCCGCATCGCCGGCGAGCGCGGCTTTTTCTACGGCTTTAATGTCGCGGCCATCGGCACGGTATTGTCCGCACTCGCCGCCGTCGCGTTTTCCCTGTGGACGGGCGCCGCGCTGCCGGGGCTGGGGCTGCGCGCCTTGCCGTTTTGGATCTTCGTCAACGGCTCGCTCGGCGGTTTTGCCGGGCTTTTGGTCATCGACATGGTGGAGGAAGGCCGGCGCGAGCGCGAGCAGTAAGGCCCGGCCGCTTTGAATCGCCGCGCCTTCCTGCTCAGCCTCGCCGCCGCCGCCGCGAGTTGCGCCAAGCAAGACGGCCAGCAAACACCGCCTGGCGCGTTGCTGGGGCCGGATGCCCGACGCGGCCACCGCCTGCGCGGCGGCGATTTCCCGCCCATCACCGAAACCCGCAAACTCGCCGTCGCCATCATCGGCGGCGGCATCAGCGGCCTGTCCGCCGCTTGGAAGCTGGACAAGGCCGGATTGTCCGACTTCCGCCTGTTTGAATTGGAAGACCACACCGGCGGCAACGCCCGCAGCGGCGGCAACGCCATCAGCGCCTATCCTTGGGGCGCGCACTACCTGCCTTTGCCCGGCCCCGAAGCCCACGCCGTGCGCGAACTGCTTGCCGACTTCGGCATCCTGCACGGCGACCCGCACGCCGCCAACCCGCGCTACGATGAACGCGCCCTCTGCTTCGCCCCGCAGGAACGCCTGTACCGCAACGGCCTGTGGCAAGAAGGGCTGGTGCCGCATTTAGGCGTGAGCCGCCGCGAACACGACCACCTGCGCCGCTTTTTTGGCCTCGTCGCCGATTTCCGCCAACGCCGCGACGCCCTGGGCCGACGCGCCTTCGCGCTGCCGATGGCGCTGTCGTCCGCCGATCCCGGCCTGCTGGCGCTGGATCGACTGTCGTTCCGCGACTGGCTGCTGGCGCAAGGGCTGGACAGCGCGGCGCTGCATTGGTATGCCAACTACGCCTGCCGCGACGACTACGGCACCGATTACGCAGCGGCGTCCGCCTGGGCCGGGCTGCATTATTTCGCCGCCCGCGATGGCGAGGCCGAAGACGCCGAGCGCGGCGATGTGCTGACGTGGCCTGAGGGCAACGGGCGGCTGGCCGCGCATTTCCGCCAGCGCTTGGCACCCTATCTGCAAACCGCCGCCGTCGTCCACCGCATCGAAACCCACGGCGGCCAAGGCGCGGATATCGACGTGTGGCTGGCGCAGGAAAACCGCAGCGTGCGCTACCAGGCCGACGCCGCCATCTTCGCCGCGCCCATGCATCTGCTGCCGTATCTCTGGCGCAACATCCCCGCCGAACTGGCGCAAGCCGCCCGCGCCGTGGAATACGCCCCTTGGCTGACCGCCAACCTCAGCCTCGACGGCCCGCCGCAACAGCGCCACGGCGCCGCCCCGGCCTGGGACAATGTGCTGCAAGACAGCCCGGCCTTAGGCTATGTCGAAGCCACCCACCAGCAGATGCGCTACGCCGCAGGTCCCAGCGTGCTGACCTTTTACCACGCCTTTTCCGCCGCAACGCCGACGCAAGCCCGGTCGCGCCTACTGACAACGCCGCGTGAAGCCTGGGCCGAATGGATACTGAACGACTTGGGGCGTGTTCTGCCCGACCTGCGCGCGCGCGCCGTCAGCCTGGACGTGTTCCGCTGGCCGCATGCGATGGCGCGGCCTGCTGTCGGCTCGCTGTTCGGCGCAGCCAGGATGCGTTTGGTTCAAGGCCAAGCCCCGCTGTGGCTGGCGCACAGCGACCTGAGCGGCTTTTCGCTGTTTGAGGAAGCCAATTACCGGGGCGTGGCGGCGGCGGAGGCGGT
>JBJSYU010000550.1:0-2689 GCA_046089945.1 Candidatus Methylumidiphilus sp. | reverse complement strand
CACGGGTATCCGCAGGCCGCGCCACTCGTGGCCTGGAACAGCCTCAGGAGTATTTCGCAAACCAATTAAACCCACCTCCGAAAATTATTTTCGAGGACTAAGGTTTCACAGCGCAGGCAAAGCCAACACCGCCAAAGCCCCGCCGCCCGCCGCGTTGTCCACGCTGACGCGGCCCTGGTGCAACTGGGCGACTTCGCGCACGAAGGCCAAGCCCAGCCCGGTGCTTTTGCGGCCGGTGGCCGGGCGCGGCAGCGAGTAAAAGCGCTCGAACAATCGGTTTAGCGCATAGTCGGGGATGCCGGGGCCGAAGTCGCGGATGCGCAGGGAGACTTCACCGCCCGCCCGCTCGCCGTGGATTTCCACCACGCCGCCGGCCGGCGAAAATTCGATGGCGTTGTCGAGCAGGTTTGATATCGCCTGTTGCAGCAGGAAGCTTTCGCCGCGCACCCGCAAACCCGGCGGCAGATGCGGCGACAGGCGGACATGCAGGCAGTCGGATTGCGCGGCTTTGCTGTCGATGACGCTTAAGGCCAACGCGCCGAGGTCGATAGGCGCGGCCTCCGCCAATTGCTGGCGGTGTTCCACCGCCGCCAGCCCCAGCAGCTTTTCGATCAGCCGATCCAGCCGCCCGGCCTGTTCGTGGACGTGGCCTGCGAAGCGGTGGCGCTGCGCCTCCGGCAGCGGCTCCTGCAACAGTTCCGCCGCGCCGCGTATCGCCGCCAGCGGGCTTTTCATTTCATGGGTCAAGGTCTGCACATAGCGCTCGGCGTATTGCCGGCCTTCCAGCTTTTCGCGCATCGTCGCCAAGGCTTGCGCCAAATCCGCCATTTCCCTGCTGCGCAGGCGCGGCGGCGTGGCCTTGCCGCCTGCCGCGACGGTGCGGGCGTAGTTCGCCAGCAGGTCGATGGCGCGGGTCAGCCCCCAGGTGAACAACCCGCCGACGGCCAGCGCGGCGACATACAGCCACAGCGCCCCGCGCCAGACCTGCGCCTCGCTGGCGTCCACCACCGGCTGCAACAGCGCGGTGGGGTAGGCCACCGTGACCACACCGACCAGCGTGTCGCCGTCGCGCACCGGGGCGGCGACATGCATCACCGAAGTGGACGGGTCGGCGGGGTTGGCGCGAGTGGTGCGCGCGCCGTAGCGGCCTTGCAGGGTCAGATACACATCATGCCAGCGCGAATAGTCCGCGCCCACCGCCTGTCCGGCCGAGTCGAACAGCACGATGCCCTGGGCGTCGGTGACATAGACGCGGTAGTCCAGCGTGCGCTTGTCGAAGGCGAAGATGCGCGCCGCCACCGGGCGGTGGGCGTAGCGCTGGACAGCCTGCGCGAACGGGCCATCGGCCAGCCGGCCCTGCGCCAGATCCGGCGCCGCCAACTCGGCCAGCAGATAGGCGGTGTCCACCAGGCTGGCCTCCAAGGCGGTGCGCATGCCCGGCTCGATCTGCCGCAGCACAATTTCAAACACCCATTGCCCGGTGACGGCGACAATCAGGAAATAGCCGAAAAACAGGCGGACGGACAGCTTCACGCTGGCCCGTCGCCGCAGTAGCAATAGCCCAGCCCGCGGTGGGTGCGGATCGGGTCGGCCGCCGGATCGACCGCCCGCAGCTTGGCGCGCAGGGTTTTGACATGGGTGTCCACGGTGCGGTCGAACACCGCCATCGGTTCGCTCCACACCAGTTCCAACAACTGCTCGCGGGAAAAAATGCGCGCCGGGTGTTCGACCAAAAGCTTCAGCAACAGGTATTCGTAGCGCGTCAATTCCAAAATCTGCCCGTGGTAGCGGATGCGCGCGGCGGTGGCGTCCACGACAAACGGCCCTGTTGCCGGGGGGGCGGGAGGGTCGGCGGCGGGCCGGGCGCGGCGCAGAATCACCCGCACCCGCGCCGCCACTTCGCGCGGGCTGAACGGCTTGGTGACATAGTCGTCGGCGCCGATCTCTAAGCCTACGATGCGGTCGATCTCGTCTTGGCGGGCGGTCAGGAACATCACCGGCAGGTCGGAGAAGCGGCGCAGCTCGCGGCACAGGTCGAAGCCGTTGCCGTCGGGCAGGCCGATGTCGAGGATCGCCAGCGCGAACGCCTCGCCATGCAGTCGGCGCAAGGCGTCGTCGGCCAAGGCGACATGCTCCGGCGCGTAGCCTTCGCTGGACAAGGCGTACATCAGCGTGTCGGCGATGGCCGGTTCGTCTTCGACGATCAAAATGCGCTGTTGCATCGTGAGGCTCACAGCAACGGCGCCAAGCTGTCCCACACCCGCTGCATCAACACCGGCTGGGCCTGCGCATTGGGGTGCAGGCCGTCGGGCTGCATCAGCTCGGCATGGCCGCCGACGCCTTCCAGCAAAAACGGCACATACGCCGCGCCGTGCTGCTGCGCCACGGCGGGGAACGCCGCCTCGAACAAATCGTTGTACGGCTTGCCGTAATTCGGCGGAATGCGCATGCCCAGCAGCAGGGTTTTCGCCCCGGCCGCTTGCGCCCGGCGCATGATCTCGGCGAGGTTGGCCTGCATCAGCGCAGGGTTCAGGCCGCGCAGGCCGTCGTTGGCGCCGAGGGCGATGACGACGAGCGCCGGCTGGTGGCGACGCAGCGCCTCGGGCAGACGGCTGCGGCCGCCGGCCGTGGTTTCGCCGGAAATCGACAGGTTGGCGACGCTATAATCAAGCCGGTTTTCCGTCAGGCG
>JBJSYU010000549.1:0-17671 GCA_046089945.1 Candidatus Methylumidiphilus sp. | reverse complement strand
GATACTGAATCTGGCGGTGTTTTTTGCCTATCATGTGGTTTGGCCGCAGGGTTTGCAAGGCGGCTTCGATGGCATGGCCGCAGGTTTGGGTTTGGCCGCCATGCTGGCTTTGTTCCGCTTTCGGCTGGGGGTTATTACGGTGATTGCGGCTTGCGGGGCGGCGGGTTTGTTGTGGGTTTTGCTGCGGCCTTAAGCTGCGGCATTGCGCATGGCCTGTGGCCGGCAAGATGCCGGCGCTACCTGATTTTGCGACTCACACGAAGCGCTGCTGATGGCGCAGCACCAGATAGAGCAGGGCTTCGGCGTTGCCGGGGTTGATGTAGCTGTGCGGGGCGCTGGCGGCGAATTCCAGCACGTCGCCGGCGGTCAGGCGGTGGCGCTGGCGGCCTAGCGCGACGATGAGGGTGCCGCCGCTGAGCGCGAGATTGGCGCGGACGCCTTGCGGGTAGGGCTGCACGGCTTCGATGCCGCCGCCGCGCAGGGTGACTTCGTAGAATTCGGTCTTGCGCTCGTGGCTGGCGGGCATCAGGCAACGCCAGGCGCATTTGCCGTCGGCCGAGATGCGCAGCGGGGTTTCCTCGCCGCTGACGAAACTGGGCTGTTCGCCGTTGTCCGCGCCTAAGAACACCGTCACCGGCACGTCGAAGCTGCGGGCAATTTTGCACAGCACCAGCACCGAGGGGACGCTGCGCCCGGTTTCCATCTGGCTGAGCATCGAGCGGCTGACGCCGGACAATTGCGCCAGTTCGTTCAGCGACAAATCGCGCTGGCGGCGCAGTTCGCGCAGCACTTTGCCGATGCCCAAGGCGATGCTGTCTTCCTCCTGCACAGGCAGGCTTTGCGGTTCGGGGATGGGCATGGGGCAAGCGCTGTCGAGCAGTTGCAGGCTCATGGCCTGGCACCGGGGGGTTGGCGGCGGGGGCGGGATGGGTGGCGCATGGCTCTACTCCTGAAATCCTAGGGTTGCTTCGGGTGTAGGGCTAATCTAACACGGGTTTTTATGCGATTTATGGAACAAATCGCATCATTTTAATGCGATTGTTGCATAAGCCCGGACGGGTCAGTCGATATCGTCGGTATCCTCAGTATCGTGGGCAGTGGCGGGGGCGGTTTTCGCCAAGGCTTGCTGGACGGCGGCTTTGTTCAGCGCCGGGGCGAACAGTTCGATGAAGTCGTAGATGTAGTCGCGGAAGTAGAGGTCGCGGCGCATGCCGATTTTGGTGACGCTGGAGCCGAACAGGTGGCCGGCGTCTAGGGCGGCGAGGTCGGCGTCGGCGGTCGGGTCGTAGGCCATGGTGGCGACGATGCCGACGCCCAGCCCCAGCCGCACATAGGTTTTGATGACATCGGCATCGACGGCGGTCAGCGCGACTTGCGGATGGATGTGCGCCTTCTCGAATGCCTTGTCCACTTGCGAGCGGCCGCTGAAGCCGGTGACATAGGTGACGAGCGGAAAGGCGGCGACATCGTCCAGCGTGGGCTTGGTCGATTCGGCCAGCGGATGGCCTTGCGGGACGAGCAGGTAGCGGCCCCATTCGTAGCAGGGCAGCACGACGAGGCTGTCGAAGCTGTCCAGTGACTCGGTGGCGACGGCGACATCGACCAAGCCCCGCGCCGCCTCTTCGGCGATTTGCATCGGCGTGCCTTGGCGGATGTGCAAGGTGATGCCGGGGTATTGCGCCATGAACGCTTTCAGCACCTTGGGCAAGACGTAGCGGGCTTGGTTGTGGGTGGTGCCGATGGTGAAGCTGCCGACTTTGTTGTCGCGGTAGTCTTGCGCGATGTCGCGGATGCGCTGCATCTTGTCCACGATCTCGGCGGCTACGGCGATGATTTGCTGGCCGGCCGGGGTGATTTCGGTGAGTTGCTTGCCGTGGCGGGCGAAGATCATCACGCCGAGTTCCTTTTCCAACTGGCGGACTTGCTTGCTGATGCCGGGCTGCGAGGTGAACAGGCTGTCCGCCGTGTTGGAGACGTTCAGCCCATTCCGCGAAATTTCGAGGATGTAGCGCAGTTGTTGCAGTTTCATCGGGGCTTTCAGATGCCCGCTCCGCCTTCGTAGGCTTCCGCCGTCAGCCGCGCCTGGGTGATGTTGCTGCCCGGCGGGACGCTGTGGGTCAGCCAGACGTTGCCGCCGATGGTCGATCCGGCGCCGATGGTGATGCGGCCTAGGATGGTCGCGCCGGCGTAGACGACGACATTGTCCTCGACGATGGGGTGGCGGGCGTAGCCTTTAATCAACACGCCGTCCTCGTCCACCGGGAAGCGCTTGGCGCCGAGGGTGACGGCTTGGTACAGGCGCACGCGCTGGCCGATGACGGCGGTCTCGCCGATGACGACGCCGGTGCCGTGGTCGATGAAAAAGCTGGCGCCGATTTGCGCACCGGGGTGGATGTCGATGCCGGTTTGTGAATGGGCGATGGCGGCGATCATCCGCGCCACCAAACAAGCGCCCAATTGGAACAGTTCATGGGCGAGGCGGTGGTAGATGACCGCCATGACGCCGGGATAGCAGACCAATATTTCATCGACGCCACGGGCGGCGGGATCGCCCTCAAAGGCGGCGGCGATGTCGCTATCCAACAGTCTGCGCACGGCGGGCAGGCGGGCGGCGAAGCCACGGATGACGGCTTTGGCACGGATGCGCGGGTCTTCGCCGTCGGCAGCCAGTTGCAGTTCCAGGCGCACCTGCTCAAACAGCTTGCGCAGGTTCACATCCAGGGTGTGGCCGACAAAATAATCGACGCCGCCGTCGGTGAACTCGGACAGGCCTAGCCCCAAGCGGTTGGGGAACAGCGCCGCGCACAGGCCGTCCACGATGCTGCCCAGCGTTTTGCGCGAGGGCAGTTTCGGCGGGCGGTGCTGGCGCTGGCGCTCTTCCAGCGAGCTTTCCCGCAGGCGGGAGAGTTCGGCGACAATCGCGTCGATTTCCATCAAGTGCAGCGCCGGGCCTGCGCGGTGGTCGGTTTCGTGGGTGATGGCATTCATTGGATTATTGCCCTCCGGCCTTGATGCGCAACAACGCCGCCACCAAAGCGTCGATGTCTTCGCAGGTGTTGTACAAGGCCAGCGAGGCGCGCACCGTGCTTTCGACGCCAAAGCGGCGCAGGATGGGCTGGGCGCAATGGTGGCCGGCCCTAACGGCGATGCCTTCGCGGTCTAGCGCTTTGCCGACGGCCTCGGTCTCGAAGCCGGCCAGCGTGAACGACAGCACCCCGGCCTTGTCCCGCGCCTTGCCGTACAGCGTCAGCCCCGGCACTTGCTCCAATCGGCCGGTGGCGTAGGCCAGCAGCGCATGCTCGTAACGGCTGATGTTCTCCATGCCGATGCGCTCCAGATAGTCGATGGCCGCGCCCAAGCCCACGGCGTCGGCGATGTTGCCAGTGCCGGCCTCGAAACGCGCCGGGGCGGCGTGGTAGACGGTTTTTTCAAAGGTCACATCGACGATCATATTGCCGCCGCCTTGCCACGGCGGGGTGGCGTTCAGCACGTCCTCTTTGCCGTACACCGCGCCGATGCCGGTCGGGGCGAACATCTTGTGGCCGGAGAACACATACCAGTCGCAGTCCAAATCTTGCACGTCAATTGGCATGTGCGGGACGCTCTGCGCCCCGTCCACCAGCACCCGCGCCCCGTGGCGGTGGGCCATCGCCACCATTTCTTTCGCCGGGGTGATGGTGCCGAGGGCGTTGGAGACATGGGTCAGCGAAACCAGCTTGGTGCGGTCGTTCAGCAGCTTTTCGTATTCCTCCAAGATCACCTCGCCGTTATCGTCCACCGGAGCGACGCGCAGCACCGCGCCTTTCTCGGCGCACAACTGCTGCCAGGGCACGATGTTGGCGTGGTGTTCCAGCCAAGTGATGACGATTTCGTCGTCCTTGCCGACATAGCGGTGGCCGAAGCTTTTGGCGATCAGGTTGATGCCTTCGGTGGCGCCGCGCACGAAGATGATTTCCTTGGCCGAGGGCGCGTTGAGGAAGCGGCGCACTTTTTCCCGCGCGCCTTCGTAGGCGTCGGTGGCACGCGCCGCCAGTTCGTGCGCAGCGCGGTGGATGTTGGAGTTTTCGTGTGCGTAGAAATAGCTCAGGCGGTCGATGACTGCCTGCGGCTTTTGCGTGGTCGCGCCGTTGTCCAGCCACACCAAAGGCTTGCCATGCACGGTTTCTTGCAGGATCGGAAAATCGCGCTTGATGGCATGCGGGTCGAACGGGCGCGGGGCTAGGTCTAGGCTAGGCACCGCGCCGAGTTCTTGCGGGTAGGCGTCTGGATTCGCCGGGGACGCGGCCTGGGCCGGCCGGGCGTCTTGCAAAAAATACAAGCCGGTGGGCGTCAAGTCCGCCGGTACGGCTTGCAGGCCGGGCAAGCCGCTGAGGTTGAGGGTTTCGCTGGCCGGGGCCTGCGGAACCGCGTCTTGCGGATGCCCTGGCAAAGCCGCAAAGAGTTGGTTGGCAAGCTGGGCCAGCGCCGCCGGGTCGGGCAGGCCGGCCGCGGCGAAGTGGGGGTTGTGCAAGGAAGTGGTGGTCATGGCTTGTATTCCCCTAAGCCGGGCGTGGTCGGTGTGGCGTCTGCTGTCCGCGCGTCGAACGGAAACGCGCCGAACGCCAATTCCAATGCGCCGGGCAGGCCGAACGGGTCGAAATCCAGCGTCGGCGGGGCGTTGATCGGCGATGGCGGCGCCCCGTCGAGGAAATAGAACGGCGTCTCCGTCGGCGCGTTGGTTGGCAACGGCAGGCTTGGTGTCAGGTCTTCGCCGGAGGGCAGGCCACCGCCTGATCCGGGCGCTGCGGCGGCAGTTTCCGCCACGCCTGCGGCAGGCGCGGGGGCTGTGACGGGCGCAGCGACCTGCGGTGTCACGCCCCCGCCGCCGATAGGCGCTGCCACCACTTCCGGGCGGAAGCTGTAAGGCAGGCTGGCGGGCGCATTGGCGTCAGGCTGCGTCCGTGCCGGCACACCGTCGGGCAGCGCGGAGAGCAGACGTGGGCTGGGTTCGGCGGGCTGGGCGAATGCCGACGGCGGCGATGGCGCGGTCGGCATCGCGCCGGATTCGACGCGCGCCGCCGACGCCGGGCCTAGGCCAACGGCGGTTCCCGGCAGGCCGGGCTGCGCCGGGTCGAGGAAATACGGCAGCGCTTCGTCTGATGGCGTCGCCGCCGTGGCCGGCGGCGCAGTGCCGCCTAGGCTGGCCAGCGATGCCGGTGCCGAGCGCAGTTCCGCGTCGCTAGGTGGCGTGAAGCCTGAGGTCGGCGACGCATATGGCGCGGCGGGCAGGGATTGCAACTCGCCTTCCGGCCCGGCCGGCGGCGCGGTCGGCAGCGCCGAGGTGGGCGGCACGGCCTGGGCGTCGGCGGCAACGGCCGGCACCGTCGGCCGCCCCGGCAGGGAGGTGAACAGCGCGTTGGCAAGCTGGGCAATCAGCGCCGCGTCGGGCAGGCCCAACGCGGCGGGCGAAGCATCCGCCGCTGGCGCAGACAGGCCAGTGATGCTTGGGTTATTGGTACTCATGGTCGTACTTGTGGTACTGGCCAACATCGACATCTTCCAACACCGCCAGCGCGTCTTCGGTCAAAATCGCCAAAGAGCAGTACAGCGACACGAGGTAGGAGGCGACCGCCTTGTGGTTGATGCCCATGAAGCGCACCGACAGGCTGGGGCTGACTTCGCCCGGCAGGCCCGGCTGGAACAGGCCGACGACGCCTTGCTTCTTTTCGCCGGTGCGCAGCAGCAGGATTTTCGACTTGTTGTCGGCGTCGATGGGCAGCTTGTCGCTAGGCACCAGCGGAATGCCGCGCCAGGTGAGGAACGGCGAGCCGAACAAGTTGACCGTGGGCGGCGGCACGCCCCGGCGGGTGCATTCGCGGCCAAACGCGGCGATGGCTTTCGGGTGGGCGAGGAAGAAGGCCGGCTCTTTCCAGACTTTGGTGATGAGTTCGTCCAAATCGTCCGGGGTCGGCGTGCCGCTGCGGGTTTTGATGATTTGCGAAGGCGCAGCGTTGGGGATCAGGCCGTATTCGGGGTTGTTGATGAGCTGGCCTTCCTGCTTTTCCTTGACCTTTTCGATGATGATGCGCAGTTGTTCGCGCACTTGGTCGATGGGGCGGCTGTACAAGTCGGAGACGCGGGTCTGGATGTCAAGGACGGTAGTCACCGCGTTGAGGAAATATTCGCGGGGATGCTCGTCGTAGTTGACGAAGGTCTCCGGCAAGTCGGCGTCGCCGCGTGGGCTGCATTCCACATCGGTGGGCGCTTCTTCCTCAATGACGCGGTTGAGCCGGTAGATGCCGGCCTCGACCGGCGACCACGGCAGGAAGGACACCAGCCAGCGCGGCGTGATGCCTGACCACTGGGCGTGGGTCTTGGTGGCGTTGGCGAGTTGGCGGGCGGCTTTTTCGCCCAGCGTGTTGCGGGGTTCGGTGGTGTCGGTGATGTCGACCATGGGACAGCTCCTCAGGGGTTGTTTGGAATAAGGCTAGAATCCTAATGCATTACGACCGCAATGCCTAAATGAGGGGGTTTTAGATGGGGTTTTGGACGCTATGGCGTCAAAAGCGACGCAATAACGGTAATTTGTCGGCAGGTGCCGTTGTTGGTGGGGGATGGAATTGTAAAGCTTAAGGGCTGCGGGTTGCCCTGCTAGCTTGGGCAGGGCGGCAGATCAAGCCCGTTTGGGTTTTTTGCGCTCGTTGTCTTCGGGCAGGATGATGTTGAGTTCGAGGATTTCTCGGTTGTCGTCCTGCTCCATGGTGACGGAAATGGCGTCAGGCTCCACGTTGACGTATTTGCGGATGACCTCCAGCAGTTCCTTTTGCAGCATGGGGAGATAGTCCGGCTTGCTGCGCTCGGAGCGCTCGTGCGCCACCAGGATTTGCAGGCGCTCCTTGGCGATGGCGGCGGTGGAGGGGCGTGATCCGCGAAAATAGTCTAAGAGTCCCATCCGCTACCCCCCACCGAACAGCCTGCCGAGGAGGCTCTTGCGTTCTTCTTCAATGAAGCGGTGCGTCACGTCTTCGCCCAAGTAGCGGCGCACCACGTCGGAATAGGCTTGGCCGGCGTCGCTTTTCTCGTCGAGGATGACCGGCGCGCCGGAGTTGGAGGCGTTAAGCACCGCCTTCGATTCGGGGATGACGCCGAGCAGGTGCAGCGACAGGATTTCCTGCACGTCCTCGACGCTGAGCATTTCGCCGCCCTTCACGCGCTGCGGCGAGTAGCGCGTCAGCAGCAGGTATTCTTTGATCGGCGCTTCGCCCTGTTCGGCACGGCGGGACTTGCTGGCGAGGATGCCGAGCATGCGGTCGGAGTCGCGCACCGATGACACTTCCGGGTTGGTGACGACGACCGCGTCGTCGGCGAAGTACATCGCCAACGTGGCGCCGCGCTCGATGCCGGCCGGCGAGTCGCAGACGATGTAGTCGAAGTCCTTGGCCAAGTCTTTCAGCACCTTGCCCACGCCTTCGGCGGTCAGCGAGTCTTTGTCGCGAGTCTGTGAGGCGGGCAGGATGAACAGCTTGTCGCAGCGCTTGTCCTTAATCAGCGCTTGGTTCAGCGTGGCTTCGCCGTTGATGACATTGACGAAATCGTACACCACGCGGCGCTCGCAGCCCATTACCAGATCCAGGTTGCGCAAGCCTACATCGAAGTCGATGACTGCGGTACGGTGCCCCTTGAGCGCCAACCCCATGGAAATGGCGGCGGTCGTGGTGGTCTTGCCGACGCCGCCTTTTCCTGAAGTCACTACGATGATTCTTGCCACTGCTGTCCTCCGATTCGTCTCAAGGAGCTAAATTTTTTCGATGATTAAGGCGTTGTCTTTCAGGTAAATCTGCACTGGCCGGCCGCGAACGGCGTCGTCGATGTTTTCGCTGATTTTGTAATGGCCGCCGATGGCGACCAGTTCGGCCTGTAAGTCGTGGCAGAAGATGCGGCAGTTCACGTTGCCTTGCACACCCGCCAAGGCGCGCCCGCGCAACGCGCCGTAGACGTGGATGTTGCCGTCGGCCATGATTTCGGCGCCGGCGCTGACTTGCGACAGCACGACCAGGTCGCCGCCGGCCGCGTAAATGCGCTGGCCTGAGCGCACCGGCAACTCCACCAGCTTGCTGGCGGTTTCCTCCGTGTTCTTGCCGCCGGTCTCGTCAGGATTGTGCCGCTCGGCTGGCGCGTCCTTCGGTTCCGGCGGCTTGGCAGGCTGCGGATCGTGCCGGGGCGTGGGCAGCTGCGGCAATCCCGCTTTCCAGGCCGCTTGCACATAGACCTCGCCGCAGACGCCGACCGGAACCAGGCCACAGGCGCGCATCGCCCGCGCCAATGCCGTGAAATCGACCGCCGTTCCGGCTTGGGCCAGTTCATGCGGGTCTATGGCCATCGGGGCGTTGTGGAAAAAGTCCGGCGCTAGGCTGATTTTGTCCCTAAGCTGCTCGGCGATGGCGCCGATGTCGTCGCTCAATAGCTTGAGTACGGGCAGGTGGACGGCGCCGCTTTTGATTTCAAATGCCGGGCTTGGGGCTGATGCGTTTTGCTTAAGGGGCATTAAAGTGGAAGGCAGGGAAGATGCAATGGGGCTTGGCGCGGGATTGTATCATCGCGCCTGTGCAAACGTAAGTGGGCCACAGCCATGATCGCCATGCCAAACAAGCACTTAAAGCTTAGGCGGTGCGCTTTGGCCCGTCGGCTCATGAGTCTTTCTTCAGGTGCAGCAGCGTGAACAGACCCAACGGCGACAAAGTGTGGCGGGACACCTCGCGCAGCCGGGTGTGCGCCAAGATTTCTTCCACCGGCATGTCGGGGCGCCAGCCGAGCTTGTTGGACAGCGGCGCGAGGAAGCCTTCGACGCTGCGGCGCATGCCTTTTTTGGCGGCGAAGTGGTTGACGATGATGACATTGCCACCGGGCTTGCAGACGCGCTCGATCTCGCGGATGACCGCGTCCGGCTCAGGCACCACGGACATCACATAGGCCGCGACCACCGAGTCGAAGGTGTTGTCGGCGAATTGCATCTTGCGGGCGTCCATGATGGTCAACTGGGTGATGTTGCCCAGGCGCTTGCGCTGCACACGCTGATGCGCTCGCTCCAGCATGTGCGGGGAGATGTCGATGCCATGGACTTGGTGTTCGTGGCGGTAATAGGGGAGGCTGATGCCCGTGCCCACGCCCACTTCCAGGATTTTGCCGGGGCTGTGGTTGGTGCAGGCCGCCGCCATGGCGCGCCCGCGAAAGCTCAGCAGCCAGCCGAAGGTGTGGTCGTAGACCGGCGCGTAACGCGCATAAGACTTCAGGATCGATTCGATCTGCATGATGTTTTTTGTTGTTATGGTGTTGTGGGCGCAGGGCAGGCATGCCACCTGCAAAACAAATGTTTATTGAAAAAGGGCGCACTGGGTGCGCCCTTTTTTGTGTCGCCGGGGCTATTTAGCGCCGCCGGCCTGCCGGGAGATATAGATGCCCTTGAGCAGGTTGAGCGCTTCATTCAGCGGGTAGTCCTGCACCGCCAGCGCGTCTTCGGGCTTTTCGTCCGCTTTCGCGTCGCCTTTCTTGGTGGACTTGTCGTTGCTCAGGTGGTTGGTCAAATCCGCCTCTTTGATTGGGCCGAATTCGGACTGCGCGACCGCCTCCAGCTTGACTTTGGAAATCGGCACGTCCGGTACGATGCCTTCGGCCTGGATGGAACGGCCGGATGGCGTGTAATAGCGCGCCGTGGTCAGTTTCACCGCGCCGCCGTTGCTGGTCGGCAGGATGGTCTGCACCGAGCCTTTGCCGAAGGTCTTCTCGCCCATAATGATGGCGCGCTTGTGGTCTTGCAGCGCGCCGGCGACGATTTCGGAGGCCGAGGCCGAGCCGGCGTTGATCAGCACGACGATGGGGGCGCCCTTTATGATATCGCCCGGCGTGGCGTTGAACTTCATCTTGGAGTCTTCGATGCGCCCGTCGGTGTAGACCACCAGGCCGCTTTCCAAGAATGCGTCACTGACCGCCACCGCCGCGTTCAGCACGCCGCCGGGGTTGTTGCGCAGATCCAGCACCAGCCCCTTCAATTCGCCGTTTTTGCGCAGCTCGCCGATGGCCTCCAGCATGTTGTCGCCGGTCTTCGACTGGAAGCTGGTGATGCGCACATAGCCATAGCCTTCTTCCAAGGTGCGGCTTTTGATGCTTTTCACTTTGATGATGTCGCGGACGATCTTGATCTTCAGCGGCTGTTCGACGCCCTCGCGCACCACGGTCAGGACGATGGGGCTACCGGGTTCGCCGCGCATGGTCTTGACCGCGTCGTTCAGGCTCATGCCTTTCACAGGCTTGTCGTCTAGGCGGATAATCAAGTCCCCCGCCTTGACACCGGCCTTCTGCGCGGGGGTGTCGTCGATGGGGGATATGACTTTGACAAAGCCATTCTCCATGCCGACTTCGATCCCCAGGCCGCCAAACTGGCCGGTGGTGCCGACTTTCAATTCGTTGTACTGTTCTTGGTCGAGATAGGACGAATGGGGGTCTAGCCCTGACAGCATGCCCCGTATGGCGTCCTCCAGCAGTTTGCTGTCCGCCACCGGCTCGACGTAATCTTGGCGGATGCGCCCGTAGACCTCGGAGAAGGTCTTTAACCCTTCAAAAGGAATCGTGTTCAACTCCCCGGTGTCGCGCTCGGCAAGGGCGTTGCCCCCGGCTGCGACCAAGCCGCCGAGCATGGCGCCCAAAGCGACCAGGAGAAGATTTTTGTGATTCAACATGAGTGTTTCCCGTCAATGCATGGTGATGAGGCCTGTCGGCCGAATGTCGTGGTTTGTCCCGATGGGCGCTTGGGGCGCGGCTGCGGGGCAGCGGACGCGCCGCCCAGCCGGATGGCTACATTCAGTAACGCGGTGGGTTGCACAGCAGGAAGTACGCCAATCTATGGTCAATAGATTATCACATGGCCATGGCGGGCGGGGGCTTCATCGAATATTAGAGCCAGAACTTTTCACCGTTTGCGGCGTCGCATCGGCGGTTGGCGAAGCTGCCCAATCGGTTTGCGGCCCCAGGCCCGCAACGGCGGGTGCGCAAAATTAAGCTGAGGGATGGGTTTAGGACAATGCCAGATCAACGTATAATCTCACGGGCATCGCGTTTTGATGTCGGCTATGCCCCTATCTGGCTGCTTCAACGCACACAAAGGCCCAAGATCACTGGCCGCTTGTCACGGGGCGCGCCGCCAGCCGGGATGCGGGCGGTTTGAATTTTGCCCGCGCTTTCTGGAAATCCCGACATGAATACGACGAACGACAGAATTATCGCCGACGACGCCGACATCGAGCGGGCGGCGCAGTGCCTTAAGGCCATGGCTCACCCGTTGCGGCTAAAGATTCTGTGTACACTGGGCGTTGACAAGGTTAGCGTCCAAGACATCGTTGCCCGCGTAGGCACGACGCAGAGCAATATTTCGCAACATTTGGGCGTTTTGCGCGACCGGGGCATCTTGGCGTCGCACAAGGATGCCAACCGCGTCTATTACCGCATCGACGACAAGCGGACGTTGCAGCTTATCGGCATGCTCCAGGAAATATATTGCAGCCGCCATTGACGGCCTTGGCCCCTCATTTTTAAGAACCCCCTCACGCAAACCACAACAGAGCCAACTGAATGGAAATTGAGCAAACCTTGCAATTCATCAGCAACCACTGGATGTTGAGCAGCGGACTTTTCATCGTCACCTTGTTGCTGTTCCAAGACCTGTTCGACACGGTCACCCGCAAGTATAAAACCGCCAGCCCCGCCGCCGCAGTCGGACTGCTCAACCGCGACGACACCCTCGTCATCGACGTGCGCGAGCCGGCCGAATTCGCCAAAGGCCACATTGACGGCGCCCGCCTAATTTCGCTGGTCAGGTTGCCGGAAAAGCTGTTTGAGCTTGAACCACATAAAAATAGCCCCATTCTGGTGTATTGCCAGCAGGGGACGCGCTCCAAGGAAGCCTGCAAGCAGTTGGTCGCGGCGGGCTTCAGCCAAGTGTATTCCTTGGACGGCGGCATCCTGACTTGGCAAGACCAAAAGCTGCCCTTGGTACGCAAGAGCAAAAAGTAATCCTACCCACAACCGAGAACACCACGACATGGCCGAAGAACAACAGGCAAAACAATTTATCATCCAGAAGATTTATCTCAAGGATGTCTCTTTTGAAACCCCCAACTCGCCGGTGATTTTCACCCAAAAGTGGGAGCCGAAGGTCGATTTCAACTTGTCCAGCAACGCCCAGGCGCTGGAAAACGGGCTGTTTGAAGTCAGCCTGACCGTCACTATCACTGTCAAGCTGGACGACAAGACCGCCTATCTGGCGGAGGCGACCCAGGCCGGCGTGTTCACTATCACCGGCTTTGAAGAGCAGGAAATGGGTCCCATGATTGGCAGCTACTGCCCGACCATCCTGTTTCCGTTTGCCCGCGAAGCGGTCTCCGATTTGGTCACCAAAGGCGGCTTTCCTCCGATGCTGCTGGCCCCGGTCAATTTTGACGCGCTCTACATGCAGCATGTGCAGCAGCAGCAAAATGCCGCGCCGGGTTCCACCAGCCTGAACTAAGACTGGTCTGCCCGCGCCGATGTCCATGGCAGTTGCGGTTTTTGGCGCGGGTTCTTGGGGCACAGCTTTGGCTCTGTTGATCGCCCGCAACGGCCACGCCGTGACGCTGTGGGGCCGCGACCCTGCCCACATCGAAGCGTTGGCGCGCGACCGTTGCAACCAGCGCTACCTGCCCGGATTCCCGTTCCCCGACAATCTGTCCGTCACCGCCGATTTGGCGGCGGCGGCGCAGTCTTGTGCGCTGGCGCTCGTCGCCGTGCCTAGCCATGCGTTCCGCGAGTTGCTGCCGCAATTGCGCGGCCATCTGTCTGCCCCCCAGAAAATCGCCTGGGCCACCAAAGGTTTGGAAAGCCGCAGCGGCAGGCTGCTGCACGAGGTCGTCGCGGAAGGCTTAGGGGCGGCGACGCCCGCCGCCGTGCTGTCCGGCCCCACGTTCGCGGGCGAAGTCGCCGCCGGCCAGCCCACCGCAATCACGGTGGCTTCGGCCAACCCGGCGTTTGCGCAGGAAGTAGCTGGGCTGCTGCATAGCCTAAATTTCCGCGCCTACACGACCGACGACATGATCGGCGTGCAGTTGGGCGGCGCCACCAAGAATGTGCTGGCGATTGCGGCGGGCATGGCCGAGGGCTTGGGATTTGGCGCCAATGCGCGGGCGGCTTTGGTCACGCGGGGCTTGGCGGAGATGATGCGTTTGGGCATGGCCATGGGCGGACGGCCGGAGACGCTGATGGGGCTGGCCGGGGTGGGGGATTTGATATTGACCTGCACCGACAACCAGTCGCGCAACCGGCGTTTTGGCTTGGGGCTGGGCAGAGGCCAGCCAAGGGAGGAGGTGGCCGCGGCCATCGGCCAGGAGATTGAAGGGGTGGCGACGGCCGGCATCATCCACCGGCTGGCGCAATCCCATGGCATCGACATGCCCATCACCGAGCAGGTCTGCCTGATACTCCACGCCGGGCTGGCGCCGGCGGAGGCCGTGCGCAACCTGCTGTTGCGCGAGCCTAAGCCAGAGTCGGCTTTGCCCTGCTGACTGCGCGGTTTCAGCCTACCGTGAAACCCAACGTGCCCGACGGATCGGCGCGGTCGTAGGGGCGCCCCAGGGTGATGAGCCCACGCCCGTACAGGGCTATCTCCTCATGGCGCAGCAGCGCCTCGCTTTTGCCGTCGAACAGCACCCAGGTGCCATTGGTGCTGGAGTCGGCCAGCACAAACTTGCCCCGGCGCAGGTCGATTTTCGCATGGCGGCGCGAAATGCGCAGATTGTCGATGACGACTTGGTTTTCCGGGTCGCGGCCTAGGCTGACCGGGCCGCTGTCGGCGTCCACCACATGGCGCTGTTCCGCGCCTAGGCTCAACACCAGGCGATGCTTGGCCTGCGCCAAATCCGCGTTGCTTTTGAATTGCACGGTCAGTTGGCTGCAATCCCCCTGCCACAAGATTTCACAGACTTCCATCTCTTCGCGCTTGCCTTTCAGGCTGAAGGCGGCGAGGTCGCGGGTGGCGCCGCGCATGAACGGCGGCATCAGTTCGACCGTGGATTTGCTGGCGAATATCTGCCTGGCCCTGGCCAGGGAGACAATGCGGGCGGCGGTGTTGACGGTGTCCCCGAAAATCTTGTCGTTTTCCCGCAGCACCGGGCCGTAGTGGAAGCCGATCCGCAGGCTGACCGGCTTCTCGGCCACGGGCGGGAGGCGCTCGACCCGCCGCATCATGACCTCGGCGGCCAAAGCGCCCTGTTCGGGGCTGGCGAAGGTAGACAAGATTTCGTCGCCGACCGTCTCGACAACCCAGCCTTTGTTGATCTGCGTGGCGGTTTTCATCTCGTCCAGGCACAGCTTGACCACGCGCGAGGCTTCCTGGTCGCCCAGCAGCTCGTACAAGCGGGTGCTGCCGACGATGTCGGCGAACAGGACGCACAAAGGAACCGCGCCATTAGGGATTGAATCAATGTCCATCAAGCCTTTACCTCGACCGTGTGTTGCCCATTTGCCTTAAGGAAGCCCTGAGCAAGCCCCCTCCCCCTGCTGAGGAGGACAAAGACTTGACCAGGGATTCCTTAACGGAAGCCGTCCGGCGACAGATTAAACCACACCGACGCCTTTGGGGAAAACGCGGGCGCGCGTCATTGTCCGCAGCCGGCGAAGCCATTCTGCCGCCAAGCCTCGTACAGGACTAGCGCCACGGCGTTGGACAGGTTGAGGCTACGGCTTTGCGCCACCATCGGCACATAGATCTGTTGCCCGGCCGGCAGTGACTCGCGCACCTCCGCCGGCAGGCCACGCGACTCCGGGCCGAACAAAAACGCATCCCCCGCCCGGAAGTCCACGTCCGCATAGCTGCGCCTGCCCTTGGTGGTGAGCGCGAACAGGCGCTGCGGCTGCAACGCCGCCAGGCATGCGGCAAGGTCGGCGTGTGTCCGCAGCGTCGCCCACTCGCGGTAGTCCAGCCCGGCCCGGCGCAGCTTGGCGTCGTCCAGGTCGAACCCTAAAGGTTGGATCAGGTGCAGGCGGGCGCCGGTGTTGGCGCACAGGCGGATGATGTTGCCGGTGTTCGGCGGAATTTCCGGCTCGTATAGCAGAACGTCGAACACCGTCAGCATCTCGTCTAAAAGAAGTGGGCCGGGTTTATGTCGCCCGGCCCATCGCCGTTATTTCACGGGCAGCGCGGGGATGGGCTGCAATTTCCAGATATCGTAGTTGTATTCGCAGATGGTGCGGTCGGAGGAGAACTTGCCGCTGGCGGCGGTGTTGAGGATGCTCATCCGCGTCCAGTCCTCCTGGTCTTGGTAGGCCGCCGCCGCCCGCCGTTGCGCATCGACATAGCCGGCAAAGTCCGCCGCCGTCATCCACGGGTCGTGCGGGTTGCGGATGGACTGGATGATCGGGTCGAAAATGCCCGGCTCGAACTGGTTGAAATGGCTGATTTCCAACAGATGCATGACGCGGCGCAAGTCTTCGTTGCCGTCGATGATGCCGTTGGGGTTGTAGCTGCCCCGCGTCCGCTCGACTTCCTCCGCCGTCAGGCCGAACAGGAAGAAGTTCTCGTCGCCGACTTCCTCGCGGATCTCGATGTTGGCGCCGTCCAGCGTGCCGATGGTCAGCGCGCCGTTAATCATGAATTTCATATTGCCGGTGCCAGAGGCTTCCTTGCCGGCGGTGGAAATCTGCTCGGACAAATCAGCGCCGGCGCAGATCACTTCCATCGCGGAAACGCGGTAGTTGGGCAGGAACGCCACGGCCAGAAGCCCCGCCGCCGCCGGGTCGCTGTTGACGACCTTGGCGACATTGTTGATCAGCTTGATGATGCGCTTGGCGATGAAATAGCCCGGTGCCGCATTGCCGCCGAACAGCACACAGCGCGGCGTCCAATTGGCGGTGTCGCCGCGCTTGATGCGGACGTAGAGGTGGATGACGTGCAGCACGTTGAGCAGTTGCCGCTTGTATTCGTGGATGCGCTTGACCTGCACGTCGAACATCATGCCGGTGTCCAGCGCGCCGTCGTCGCCCATTTCTTTGCGCTTGTAGGCCAGCAGCCGCGCCTTGTTGTCCTGCTTGATCTCGCGCCAGCGGGCGCGGAACTTGGCGTTGTCGGCGTAAGGTGCCAGCTTCTCCAGTTGCGACAGGTCTCTGACCCAGCCGTCGCCGATGGTCTCGGTGATGAGCGCGGCGAGCTTGGGGTTGCACCAAGACAGCCAGCGGCGCGGCGTGACGCCATTGGTCTTGTTGTTGAACTTCTCCGGCCACAGTTCGTAAAAGTCGCGGAACAGCCCTTGCTTGAGCAGATCCGAGTGCAGCGCGGCGACGCCGTTGACCGAGAAGCTGCCGACGATGGCCAGATAGGCCATGCGCACTTGCTGGTTGCCCCAGCTTTCTTCGATCAAGGACATGCGGGCCATGCGCTCGCCGTCGCCGGGCCAGCGGATCGACACTTCCGCGAGGAAGCGGGCGTTGATCTCGAAGATGATTTCCAAGATGCGCGGCAGCAGGCGGCGGAACAGGGCGACCGACCATTTTTCCAAGGCTTCCGGCAACAGGGTGTGGTTGGTGTAGGCCATGGTGTGGCGGGTGATTTGCCAAGCCTCGTCCCATTCCAGGCCATGCTCGTCCATCAGCAGGCGCATCAGCTCCGCCACGGCGATGCTGGGGTGGGTGTCGTTGAGCTGGAAGCAATTCTTCTCGGCGAACTGGCTGAAGTCGTTGCCGTGCTTGGCCGTCCACAGGCGCACGGCGTCTTGCAGGCTGGCAGAGGCGAGGAAATACTGCTGGCGCAGGCGCAGTTCCTTGCCGCTTTCGCTGGCGTCGTTCGGATACAGCACCATGGAGATGTGTTCGGCGTTGTTCTTGCGCTCCACCGAGCCGGCGTAGTCGCCGGCGTTGAACTCGTTCAGGCCGAATTCGTCGGTGGCCGCGGCCTTCCACAGTCGCAGGGTGTTCACCGTGCCATTCTGGTAGCCGGGGATCGGAATGTCATAAGGCACCGCCAGCACGTCCTGGGTGTCCAGCCAGACGGTGCGCTTGGCGCGGTCGGGGCTTTGTTGGACTTCGGTGCGCCCGCCGAAACGGATGCGCCGGGTCAGCTCCGGGCGTTCCAGTTCCCAGACATGGCCGTTGCGCAGCCAATGGTCGGGTTCCTCGACTTGGTTGCCGCCGTCGATGGCTTGGCGGAACATGCCGAACTCGTAGCGCAGGCCATAGCCCATCACCGGCAGTTGCAGCGTCGCGCAACTGTCGATGAAGCAGGCCGCCAGACGCCCCAGGCCGCCATTGCCCAGGCCGGCGTCCGGCTCGCTCTCCACCATTTCCTCCATGTCTAGGCCCAGTTCGTGCAGCGACTGGTGCAGCGGGTCGCTCAGCCCTAGGTTGAGCATGGCGTTGCCCAAGGCGCGGCCCATCAGGAACTCTAGGGAAAGGTAATAGGCGCGCTTGCAGTCGGCTTCCTCATAGGCGTAGCTGGTGTTCTTCCAACGCTCCATCAGACGGTCGCGTACCGTCAAGGCCATCGCGGTGTAGCTGTAATGGGCGAAATTGCAATGTTTGTCGCGGCCTAAGGTGTAGTTGAAGTGGCGGCTGATATCCAAGGACAGTTGCTTGGCTTGCATGCCGAGCGGGGATTGCTCGGTGAGCGAAGGCGTGGGGT
>JBJSYU010000548.1:0-3330 GCA_046089945.1 Candidatus Methylumidiphilus sp. | reverse complement strand
CCAGCAGCCGGACACCGGACAATGCTTCTTCGCTAAAGCCGGACAGTTCGCGCCCGTAGCGGTTGATGGAAATGATCTCGCCCGCCGCGCCGTGGGTGATGATGATGACTTGGGCGTGGTCGAGCAGGCTGCTGACAAAGGCGTTTTTCTTGTGCACATCATCCAGCGCGTTTTGCAGCGAGCGGGTACGCTCCGCCACTTCCTCTTCCAAGGATTGCAGCCGCCAAGACAGCATGATCGCCGTGCTGTCGAGGATGTCGATTTCATCGTGCAGCCGGATAGTTTTCCGTGGGTTGACCGCGTTGCGCAGTTCGCTGAAAGCGCTGCGCCCAAGCAGCGGTATGGCTTGCGCCGTCCGCAGCAGCCGGTTCAGCGACTGGCCGAGCAGCACGTACAGCAACAGCAGCGACAGTGCGCCGCCCAACAGGCTGAGCAGCAAGGCGCTCAAGGCGGTCTCTTTCGCCAGAGCCAAATCCAGGCTGATGTCTTTAATCAGCAGGATGCGCATCCCTTCCGCCTGGCTGTCCTGGGCCAAGTCCATTTCCGCCAATTCGTAAGTTTTTCCCCGCGCGTCCACCAGCACGGTGGGCGGCAAGAACGTCGGCAAATCGAGCTGCTCGCTGGCTTGATCCAGAATGGGCAGGCTGATCCTGGGATTGGAGGCGGCTTGGACGCGGATGCGCCAGCGCGGCTTCAAGCTGCCTTCGGGATGCTCGGCGGCGTCTGGCGCACTGCCAGTGAGGATGGCAATGTCGGCGTTGGAGGTGTTGTGGAACGCCAGCACCATCTCCGCCAAGGAGGCGCCGATGGCAAACTGGCCGCTGATGTGGCCATCGACCAAGACTGGGGCCAGCGCGTAAATCCGACAGGCGTCCTCGCAGGAGATAAAGCTGCGCGGCGACTCCATTTGGGTGATTTCCTGTGTGGCCTGCCGCCAGGCGGGGCCGTCGGCCGCCTGCGGCGCCGTGGCGCCGCTGCCCCAAGACTCCACCCGGTTGCCGTTGGCGTCGAAATAGTAGGCGTCGTCCAGCCCCATGTCGAGCTGGAAGGTAGACCAAAACTCGTCGAAGCGGCGCTTGAACTCGCGCTGGTTTTTTTTCGCCAGCGGTGAGCGGACGCCGGAAAGGGTGGGCAGCGTCACCGCCACCTGTTCCAGGTGGCGGCGCTCCTGGCGAATCAGGCCGTTGATTTGGCGGGCGTACAAGGGGAGGGCGGCGTGGCGCGCCTCCTCCGAGCGCTCCAGCAGATAGAGCCTAAAGAATTGCGACAGCAGGAAAAAGGTGATGAACGACAGCAGCAGCAGCGAACCCAACAGCCGCCAGCGCAGGCTGATAAAACGGCTATGGGGCTTGGCGTTGACTTCTTCGCCCCCGGCCTGCGCCGACTGGTCGCTCATGTCCGCGCCGACCGGATTAATTCGGGCCGCTGGCGGCTTCCGCCCCCGCGCCTGCCCCCAGGACGCCTGGCTGCCACCCACCCAAGGCGGCGGGATGATTCAACACGACACATAAGCCCCATTGCCATAAGCGGAAGTTGAAGACGGGCGCGCGCCGCCTAGACATTCCGAGGGATTGCAAGCACCCGCGCCTTGGGCCACTGCAACGCCAGCGCCCCAGCCGTGACCGAGTGTAACCGAAACCCGGATTGGCATAAAGCTTATGCCCTGCGCCAGGGCTTGGGGCGGTGCGCTTAGTCCAGATATTTGTCAGTGACCGCGCCTTCGGAGGCGGAACTGACCAGCTTGGCGTATTTGGCCAACACGCCTTGGGTGTAGCGGCGCGGCGGCTGGCGCCATTGCGCGCGGCGTCGGGCAATGTCATCCGCCGCCACATGCAGGGTGAGTTCATGGGTTTCGGCGTCGATGGTGATGCCGTCGCCGTCCTCGACAATCGCCAACGGGCCGCCGGCGAAGGCTTCCGGCGTGATGTGGCCGACCACAAAGCCGTGCGTGCCGCCGGAGAAGCGCCCGTCGGTGATCAGCGCCACGGATTTGCCCAAGCCCTTGCCCATCACGGCGGAGGTCGGCGACAGCATTTCGCGCATGCCGGGGCCGCCCTTCGGGCCTTCAAAGCGGATGACGATGACATCGCCGGCCTGCACGGTGCCGTCGAGGATGGCTTTCAGCGCCAGTTCCTCGCAGTCGAACACCCGCGCCCGACCGGTGAACTGCAAGCCTTCCTTGCCGGTGATTTTCGCCACCGCGCCCTCCGGGGCGAGGTTGCCGCGCAGGATGACCAAATGGCTGTCTTTTTTGATCGGCTCGGCCAGAGGCTTGATGATCTGCTGATCCGCCGGATAATCCGCTGCTGCGGCCAGATTTTCCGCCAGCGTCTTGCCGGTGACCGTCAAACAGTCGCCGTGCAGCAGCCCGGCCTTCAGCAATTCCTTCATCAATGGCTGGATGCCGCCGATTTCGACCAGTTCGGCCATCGAATGCTTGCCGCTGGGCTTGAGGTCGGCCAGCATCGGCACATGCGCGCCGATGCGGGTGAAATCGTCTAGGCACAAATCCACGCCCGCCGCATGCGCCATCGCCAGCAAATGCAGCACGGCGTTGGTCGAACCGCCCAGCGCGATCACCACGGTGATGGCGTTCTCGAACGCCTTTTTAGTCATGATGTCGCGCGGCTTTAGATCCAATTCCAGCAGCTTCAACACCTGCGCCCCGGCGCGTTCGCAGTCCAGCCGCTTGTCTTCGGAAATCGCCGCCTGCGCGGAACTGCCGGGCAGGCTCATGCCCAAGGCTTCAATGGCCGAGGCCATGGTGTTGGCGGTGTACATGCCGCCGCAGGAACCGGGGCCGGGGATGGCTTTGGACTCGATGGAATACAGTTCGGCGTCGTCGATCTTGTCGTTGGCCCGCGCCCCGACCGCCTCGAACACCGACACGATATCCAGTTTCTTGTCACCATGGCAGCCCGACAAAATCGTGCCGCCGTAGACAAACACCGCCGGGCGGTTCAGCCGGGCGATGCCGATCAGGCAGCCGGGCATGTTCTTGTCGCAGCCGCCGATGGCGACCAGCCCGTCGAAGCCTTGGCAGCCGACCACGGTCTCGATGGAGTCGGCGATGACCTCACGCGACACCAGCGAGTATTTCATGCCCTCGGTGCCCATCGAAATGCCATCCGAGATAGTGATGGTGTTGAAGATCACCGCCTTGCCGCCATGTCCATCGACGCCTTTGGCGGCATCATCAGCCAGTTTGTTGATGTGCATGTTGCAGGGCGTCACCATGCTCCAGGTCGAGGCGATGCCGACCTGAGGTTTGGCGAAATCCTGATCGGTGAAGCCAACGGCGTGCAGCATGGCGCGGCTGGGGGCGCGCTC
>JBJSYU010000547.1:0-2903 GCA_046089945.1 Candidatus Methylumidiphilus sp. | reverse complement strand
CGCTCTTCCGCCAGCAGTCGGCGCACAGCCACACCAAACAGCCCCAGCGCCGCCATTGACACGGCGGCGGCGGCGACACTGGCCTGTAGCCAAAACGGCCAATCCAGCCAAGCCTCGGCCTCGTGCAAGCCGAACAGCACGGCGGCGGTCGCCGCGCCAGTGGTGGCCGCCGCACCAACCAGCCCCGGCGCGACAGCACGGGACAAGGCGGGACTCGCCGGGCGGGTGGGGCTAGGCGTGGGCTGGGTCGCAGGCATCGGGGAATCTATCGGGAGGCAGTTTCTTTAAGTTAAAGGGCGCGTATCCGCTCCGCTTGTTCCTTAAGCTGTTGCAGGCTGGAGCGCATGTCGGCCAGTTTCGCCTGTTCCTTTTCGACGACGGCGGGCGGCGCTTTCGCTGTGAACGACGGGTCTTGCAGCTTGCCTTCCACACGCGGCAGGTCTTTTTCGATGCGCTGGATTTCCTTGTCCAGCCGCGCCAGTTCGGCGTCTTTGTCGATCAAGCCGCGCATCGGGATCAAAATGCGCAATTCGCCCAGCAAGGCAATCGCTGACTCCGGGGCCGCTTCGCCCGCCTCCAGCCAGACGATGCCTTCCAGCCGACCGAGTTTGGTCAGCAATTCGGCGTTGGCGTCCAGACACAGCCGGTCTTGCGGCGAGCCGTTTTGCAGCAGCACCGGCAGAGGCTTGCCCGGCGCGATGTTCATCTCGCCGCGGATGCGGCGGACGCCCAGCAAAAAGCCCATCACCCAAGCCATGTCGCGCTCGGCTTCGGCGTCGGTATCCTCGGTGGTTTGCGGATAGGGTTGGTTCATGATGGTCGGCCCGGCCTGCCCGGACAAGGGCGCGACGCGCTGCCAGATTTCTTCGGTGATGAACGGCATGATCGGATGGGCCAATCGCAAAACGCTTTCCAAAACGCTTACCAAAGTGCGCCGGGTGCCGCGCTGTAGCGCGTCGTCGCCGCTTTGCAGACTGACTTTGGCGGCTTCCAGATACCAATCGCAATATTCGTTCCAGATGAACTCATATAAAGCCTGCGCCGCCAAGTCCAGCCGGTAGCCGTCCACCGCCTCGCGCACCGCTTTGATCGTCGCGTTGAACCGGCTTTGAATCCAACGCTCCGCCAAGCTGTAGCTGCGCGGCAAGTCGTTCAGCCCGGTGTCCAGCCCCTCGGTGTTCATCAGCACATAGCGGGCGGCGTTCCACAGCTTATTGCAGAAATTGCGGTAGCCCTCGACGCGGCCCATGTCGAATTTGATATCGCGGCCGGTCGAAGCCAGCGAGGCGAAGGTGAAGCGCAGCGCGTCGCAGCCGTAAGCGGCGATGCCATCGGGGAATTCCTTGCGTGTGCGCTTTTCGATCTTCTCGGCGTCTTGCGGGCGCATCAAGCCGGAGGTGCGCTTAGCCACCAGCGCCTCCAAGCCGATGCCGTCGATGATATCCAGAGGGTCTAACACATTGCCCTTGGATTTCGACATTTTCTGGCCTTCGGCGTCGCGCACCAGCCCGTGGACGTACACGGTTTTGAACGGCACTTGCGGCGAGCCATCCGGGTTTTTCACCAAGTGCATGGTCATCATCACCATGCGGGCGACCCAGAAGAAAATGATGTCGAAGCCCGTCACCAACACATTCGTCGGATGGAAAGTCGCCAGTTCCGGCGTTTCCTCCGGCCAGCCCAAGGTCGAGAATGTCCACAGCCCCGATGAAAACCACGTATCCAGCACGTCTTCGTCCTGGCGCAAGTCAATCTCCGTGCCGAGGCTATATTTCGCCCGCACTTCCGCCTCATTGCGGCCGACATAAACCTGCCCCTGCCCGTCGTACCACGCCGGAATCCGATGCCCCCACCACAATTGCCGCGAGATGCACCAGTCTTGAATATCGCGCATCCACGAAAAATACAGGTTTTCGTATTGCTGCGGCACAAACTTGATATCGCCCTGCTCCACCGCCGCTATCGCCGGCCCGGCCAGCACTTTGGCATTGACGTACCACTGATCGGTCAGCCACGGCTCCACCACCACGCCGGAGCGGTCGCCACGCGGCACTTTCAAGGTGTGCGGATCGATCTTTTCCAACAAGCCCAGTTGCTCCAATTCGGCGACGATTTTCTTCCGCGCCTCAAAACGATCCAAACCGGCATACGCCGCCGGCGCTTTCTCGCCATGCGCCTCGGCATAGCCCTCAAACGTCAGCACAGTGAACTCATGCAGGATGCGGGCGTCGCGGTCGAACACATTGACCAAGGGCAGCGCATGGCGCTTGCCGACTTCGTAGTCGTTGAAATCATGCGCCGGGGTGATTTTGACGCAGCCGGTGCCGAAAGCCGGATCGACATACTCATCGGCGACGACCGGAATTTCCCGGTGCGTTATCGGCAACAGGATCGTCTTGCCGATCAAATGCTGATAGCGCTCATCCTCCGGGTGGACGGCGACGGCGGTGTCGCCGAGCATGGTTTCCGGCCGCGTCGTGGCGACCACCAGATGCCCGGAACCGTCGGCCAGCGGATAGCGGAAATGCCACATCGAGCCTTTTTCCTCCTCGCTGACCACCTCCAAATCGGAAATCGCCGTGTGCAGCTTCGGATCCCAGTTCACCAGCCGCTTGCCGCGATAGATCAAACCGTCGTCATAAAGCCGGACAAACGCCTCCTGCACGGCGCGCGACAGCCCGGCGTCCATCGTGAAGCGCTCCCGCGTCCAGTCCACCGACGAACCCAGCCGCCGCAGTTGCCGGGTGATCGTGCCGCCGGATTCGGCCTTCCATTCCCAGACTTTTTGCAAAAACGCCTCGCGGCCCAAATCGTGGCGGGTCACGCCCTGCCCTGCCAACTGCCGCTCCACCACCATTTGCGTGGCGATGCCGGCATGGTCGGTGCCGACCTGCCATAAGGTG
>JBJSYU010000546.1:0-4423 GCA_046089945.1 Candidatus Methylumidiphilus sp. | reverse complement strand
CCGCCAGCGCCGCCGGCGGGTCTGGCATTTGCGCCAAGCCCAACACCTCGCCCGCCGGATAGCGCCCCAGCAAAGTTTCCAAGCGGCGGCTGGCAAGCTGCGCCAGATTGCGGGCTTGCGCCAATTGCGCCTCGGCGTTGGCCAAATCGGTCAGCGCCAGCCGCAGATCCAAGCCCTGCGCCAAGCCGCGCACAAAGCGCCCGCGCACCAGTTCGGCCAAGGTGCGGCGGTCGTGGATCGAGCGCTCGGCGACCGCCACTTGCAGCCGCGCCTCGGCCAGATCGAAATAGCTTTGCGCCGTCCGCGCCGCCAGCGACAGCCTCGCGGCGTGGAAATCGGCCTCGGCGGCGGCGGCGTCTTCTGCCGCCGAACGCTGGCCGGCGGCGAGCCGCCCCCAGACATCCAGTTCCCAACTCAAATCAAACAGCGCCTCAAACGCGCCATATTCCGTCGAGCCAAAGCCGGCGTCGCGCACCTGCGCGCGTTGATAGCCCGCGCCGAAACCCAATTGCGGCCAGCGCCTCGCGCCTTCGATGCGGGCCAAGGCGCGGGCCGCGTCCACCCGCGCCGCCGCCGCCCGCAGGTCGAAATTGTCGGCCAGCGCCGTGTTGACCAGATGGGTAAGTTGCGGGTCGGCGAAGGCCGCGAGCCAGTTGTCCGGCACGGCTGGCAGGGCCGCATCGGCGGCAAGCCAACGGGCGGGCTTGTCCGGGCCGATGTTTTCTGGGCTGCGTTCGGGGGTAGTGGCACAGGCCACCAGCAGAGGCAGCAGCCAGAGGGCATTACGGTTTAGGCGTTTGTTCAATTCAGGCTTGGACAGGGTTGGGATCGGAAGACTGCTGTGGCAAATGATGCCCGGCTAGGTTTTAAGACGTGCCAGTGCTGGTTTTACCTCACTGCCTTTACGCAGGGGAAGGCCGCGTTTTTACGTCCGCCCGACGCGGGCCTGCGACCGCACCGTTTCGGCGCGGCGTTTTTGTAGCCAGCGGATCACGCCGGTCACGTACAACAGCGGGCAGGCCAGCCCGCAAAGGAACACCAAAATCCGCCCCGGCCAGCCAAACGCTTGGCCAGGGTCGTCGGCGGCAGGCCATGCGTAGGAGATGGACAAAGCGGCGTCTGGCTGACGCGGGAACTCGATCCAGCCGACCTTGGCCCCGGCCGGCGCCTCCACCCACAGCAAGTCGGCATTGAGGCCCGTATCGATTTCCTGCCAAAACACCAACACACTGCCGGTCAGCCCAGCCACCGCCAGCACCGCCCCGGCCACCAGCCCCAACCACACATGCACCGCCAGCCAGCGCTTGCGCCGGGCTTTAAGCCGCGCCAGGCGTTGCGGCTGGGCGTCCAGCAGGCTGCTGGCGTCGCGGTGCGGCAATGGGTCGGCGAGTCGATTCATCGGACACCTCACTATTCAAAGCACACACAACCCCGGTTCCGTTCGTGTTGGCCGTGCCGAAACAAGAACGGAACCGGCTTTTCGAGGTTCCCCTCAGTATTCCAGTTTCACCGCCCCCATAAAAAACAGCGGTGTGCCCGGCGTAATCTGCGTATAACCGTTGGTGCTGGCATAGTATCTTTTGTCCAGCACATTATTGACGTTCAACTGCACCGTCAGCCTGGATTGGCCGATGGGCTGATGGTAAGCCGCCATCATATCCCAGCGCACATAGCCCGGAAGCTGATAAGCGTTAGCCAAATCGCCCTGTACTTGGCTGGCTAAATATACGCCGGTGCCAAAGGTAATATTCGGCGTCACATCGTAGGTACCCCATAGGCTGGCGGCATTTTCCGGCACATTGTACAGCCGGTTGCCCTCTGTTTCTGGCGTGTCGTGGGTAATGACCGCATCGGTGTAGGTGTAACTGCCGATCAAGCGGAATTCGTCGGTGACGCGCCCGTTGATATCCCATTCGATGCCTTGGCTGCGGGCTTTGCCGACCGCGATGGAATAGCCGGGATTGGCGGTGTCGGGTGCAAGGATATTGGTTTTGGTCAGGTAAAAGTAAGCCAGCGTCGAATACAAGCGTCCGCCAAAAAACTCAGTTTTGACGCCGCCCTCGAATTGCTCGGCGGTTTCCGGCGAAAACACGCCGCCGCCGAACTGTTGGCCGGAATTGTTGGCACCCAGCGATGTCCATAGGCAGGTTGGCATATTGGCGCATCAAGTCCTCGCTGCGAACAATGTGGGACTCGCCCATCTCGAAAATGCGAAAAGCGCCCCGCCGATGGCTGCGCAGAAAACTCAAGGCAAATGGTTGCCCGCGCCGACTTTGCAACACACGCACCCTCGGTTACGACAGGCAAGGTGGTGATAAGCGGTTCTTAGGATGCGTCCAGCCACCTTGATGGCCGCTGCGTGGAAGGCATCATGCTCATTAAACATCGCCACCCAAAAGCCCGTGTCCGCAATAATCATTCGTTGCCCCACAAGTGCTTTTTGTAGCCAACCGCCAAATTGCCATCGCCGTGCATACAACCTATCAAACCCTCCTCGTCCAAAATCCGCAACAGTTTCTCTCCCTCGGTTTCCTGTGGCGCGGGCGTTTCGTCCAGCGCGCGGGCCAGCATATCGGCCACCACTTCCGCCAGCGGCTTGTTCAAATGTTGCTGCCATTGCAACAGGCGCTCGGCGTGGATTTCGTCTAATTCGGCTTCCATGTGCATGGGGGAATCTCCGACATGGGGATTGGAATATTGCTCGTTCCCAAGCTGGAGTTTGGCCGTGAGCGAGGCTACCAAGACAAACTAGACTGCAACGGTTGGGAAGCTTGCCAAAATTGAATGAATGTTGTAGGGTTTTCCCGCGCACCCGCGCACCTTACAACTGCGTCTAAACACAATGGAGAATGTTTCTATGAACACGTTCAAACACACCCTGCCCGCCCTGCTTCTGGCCGGGATGGGCTTTGCCTCTACCGCTTCGGCCAGCCTGGAGACCCGCCCCGGCGGGATGGTCTATGACACCAACCTCAACATCACTTGGCTGCAAGATGCCAACTACGCCCAGACCTCAGGCTATGACGCCGACGGCCTGATGGATTGGAATACTGCCATGACTTGGGCGGCCAATCTGGTCTATGGTGGCTACGACGACTGGCGCTTGCCGACGGTTAGCCCCATCAACGGGACTAGCTTCCAATACGGATTCAGCAACAACGGCAGCACCGACGCTGGGTATGGCAACACCAGCCCGGCGAGTGAACTGGCCTACATGTATTATGTGAACCTGGGCAACCTAGGCTACTGTACGCCCAATGGGGGCGGTTCGGGCGGTTGCGTCGCGCAACCCGGCTGGGGCTTGACGAATGTCGGCCCGTTTACGAATCTCCAATCCTCCGTGTACTGGTCGGGTACGGAGTTCGCGCCGTTTCCTTACGCGTGGGACTTCAATACCGGCGTCGGCAACCCGAACCTCGACTATAAGAATAATGCCTTCTATGGGTGGGCCGTGCGCTCTGGCGATGTCGCCGCCGTCCCGCTACCCGCAGCGGTCTGGTTGTTTGGCAGTGCGCTGAGCGGAGTGGGGATGCTCGCCGTGCGGCGGCGGCGTGGGTGATTGGGTTATTCGGGTGATTTGACCCTTTGGGGGGTGCAGGGGGGCGATAGCCCCCCCGCTTCCGCCCGCGAGGGCGGAACTTTAAAATTTTAGACATTTAAAGGCGCTTGCCAAACCGTGGCTTGATTAGCAGGATGCCTAAGCCAATCGGAAGAAGCGATTTTGTTGAGCCGTGTGGAAACCGGCTAGTTTGCCATCCTTGGACGCTGGATTCCGGCGCCCGGCCGGAATGACGGAGATTGTTTCGGCATGGGCTGAAGCGTCTCGCTCATCAGGCACCCGAATGCGCCCGCCTCAGTCGCACTTGTGTGATATGACGCGGGACAACCCTAATACTCCACCCGCAACGAACCCAAGAATGTTCGCGGCGCGCCGAACTGGATTTGATAGGCGCTGTTGCTGCCGGCGTAATAGGTCTTGTCGATCAGATTGTCGATGTTGAGTTGGGCGGTGACTTTCGTCGGGCCGACTTTCAGGCCGTAAGCCGCCATCAGGTTCATCGTCACATAACCGGGCAACTGGTAGTCGTTGACTTCGTTGCCTTGGCGCTGGCTGACGCCGACCGCCCCGCCGCCGAACTTCAAGCCGCTCAACAGGCCGGCCTGCAATTCATAGGTCGTCCACAGGCTGCCCGAATGTTCCGGGGCGAGAAACAGCCGGTTGCCGGTGTTCACGCCGGAGTTGATGGTGGCGTCGGGCATGTAGGCGTAAGCGCCAATCAAGCGCCAGCCGGGCAGGATTTCGCCCTGCACCTCAAACTCGACGCCACGGGTGCGCGCCTCGCCGATGGTGCGGGTCAACAGCGGGTTGAACGGGTCAGTCACCGGCAGGTTGTATTTGGTCAGGTCGAAAAACGCCACGGTA
>JBJSYU010000545.1:0-4621 GCA_046089945.1 Candidatus Methylumidiphilus sp. | reverse complement strand
ATAACCCACAGGCAGCGCCGCGTCGTCGCTGTCCTCGTCCGTGCCGTGCGGCGCGTTCGCCACCAGCAGCGCCGTCGGCTCCTGGCTAATCGCCTCGATCTCCTCGGCTGCCTGCGGATTCGGCGGCGGGTGTCCGCCCGTATCCGCCACCACCGAGAATTCGGCTTCGGGAAAATGGGATTCTGGAATAATGAAATCGGCCTTTTTGGCCGCTGCCTTGCGTTTGTTTTGGCCCATGGTGGAAAACTCCTGCGGATGGTTTTTTTGCGGATGGGCGATGGCCTGCCCGCCGTCTGGCGCGGCAAAAACGCCAACAGGGCAAAAACCGCCCGGCGTCGCCGCATCGGATCTATTCTAGCCGCCCCACTGCGGCCTGCCGCCGCAGTTGAAAAAGCCGCCTGGATTACCTATGCTTTGCCGCTTGCGCGGGCCGGTCGAACGCCACCGCCGCCCGCCCCCGATTCCCGCAGACGGCCCGCTGGCCGCCCCACCCGACCACGATCAACGCACAATTAAAGAGATTAAGGGCATGACCGACAGCAGCACCCAGATTTGGGAAAACGTACCCAGCCCGTTTTGCGGCATCAGCTCCGACGACCTAACCGTCGAAGTCAAAGGCCCGGCCGTCAAAGTCCTGCGCAACGGCGACGCCGTCACCGTGGCCGGCTTTGAACAGCCCACAGGCGACACGCGGCCGCGCATCAACGGCCAGCCCGCCAGCTTGGAGGAGGCCATCGCCGCCGCCGCAGGCTATCTACAAGACGCCCGCTTGCCGCTGTTTTCCGGTTTCGGCACCGATGTCAACGACACCCGCGCCGCGCTGGCACTGGCCGACCGCTGCGGTGCCGTGCTGGATCAAGCCCGCGCCGAAGGCGGCTTGCGCAACCTGCTGGTGCTGTCCGACACCGGCTGGATGTCCACCACGCTGGCCGAGGTGAAAAACCGCGTCGAAGTGCTGCTCGTCTTCGGCAGCGACATCGAAGCCGACTTCCCGCGCTTTTACGAACGCTTCATCTGGAACCCTGAAACGCTGTTCGGACTAGACACCGCCACCCGCGAAATCATCTACATTGGCCGGGCGCCCTCAGGCGATGCCTCCACCGCCCCCGATGGCCGCAAAGCCCAAGTTCTCCCCTGCCCTGTCGAAAGCTATCCCGAAGTCGCCGCCGCGCTGAACGCCCTAGCCCGTGGCGCGAACTTAAAGGCCACAACCGTCGGTGGCATCAGCGTGGCCGACTTGCAAACCGTGGTCGATAAACTCAAGGCCGCGAAATACAGCGTGTTGACCTGGGCCGCCGGGCATCTAAATTACGCCCATGCCGAACTCACTGTGCAACAGCTTTGCCAAGCCGTCGTCGCCTTCAATCAATCCGGCGCCACCCGTTCCGCCGTGCTGCCCCTAGGTGGACAAGACGGCGACCGCACCGCCAGCCAAGTCTTCGCCTGGCAAACCGGCTACCCGACCCGCGTCAGCTACGCCAGAGGCTACCCCGAATTCGACCCCTACCATTTTTCCACCGCCCGCTTATTGAATAACGGCGAAGCCGATGTACTGGTTTGGATAGCCACCCTCAACGCCCGGCAAACCCCGCCCGCGTCAAGCATTCCAACTATCGTCATAGGCCGGGCCGGCATGGCATTCGAGCAAGAACCCGCCATATACATCCCCGTCGGCGCACCCGGCATCGACCACGCCGGACATATGTACCGCTGCGACAATGTCGTCAGCTTGCCGCTGCGTAAATTGCGGGATTTGAGGCTACCGAGCGGGGCTTATGTGTTGGCGGAAATCACAAAAGCTTTAGCGTAGGCAAACCTAAAGCATTCAAAGCGAGGCGCATCATGTTTTCTGAACAGCGTGTGGCACAAATGGCGGCTTACCTCTTGCATAAAGCAGGAGGCAGAATGGAATATATTAAAGTCTTAAAACTGCTGTATTTGGCAGATCGAACTGCCATGGGCCGATGGGGCGAATCCATCAGCGGCGACCATTTTGTTTCCATGCCACACGGGCCTGTGCTATCGCAAACCTATGACCTGATAAAATTCGGCTCCGGGTCGCCTTCCGCCATGAACTGGGATTATTGGATTAAGGATGAAGACAAATACGAAATATCCTTGCGGCAAACACCCTGCGACCGTGAACTGCTTGACGAATTGAGTGACGCAGAACTTGAAATACTCGACGGCGTGTTTGATAAATTTGGCGCGATGAGTTGGCGTGAGATTGTCAATTATACCCATGACCATTGCGCCGAATGGGAAGACCCACGCGGCAGTTCATTCCCCATCAGCCCGGAAGCAGTGTTCCGTGCGTTGGGCAACTGCGAGGAAAAAGTTCAGGCGCTATTAAATCAGCACCGTATGCTGACAGATCTGGACATCGCCCAAAGCGCATTAAGATGAACCTGTATGTGCCTTTTCGCAAAGGTTCGCTTCTGATTCCAACTGGGCCGTGCCAACACCTCCATATCATCTGCAATGATCCAGTGTTCTATCCCGCCAAAGCGACCTTATGTTTTTTGGCGGTCAACATCAGCAGCATCGATCCGCTGCTGACGCATGATGCAAGCTGCATCCTAAAACCAGGAGACCACCCTTTTATCACCCACGATAGTTTTGTATATTACAAAAAAGCCGACATATTTGGTGCGACGACAACCGCCAGACGCATTGCAGAAGGCGACATCACAATACACGATCCATTTGATGACGCAGTGTTCGAGAGAATATTAACAGGCTTCAGCCTCTCAAAAGAAGCCCTGCCAAAAATCAAAAAATTTGTACAAACCTATTGCCAATAAACCATGTCCGCCAACCCAAAAATAGCTTTTGTCAGCGCAGAATCCTACCTCCAAGATGAGCTAAATAGCCCGATCAAACATCAATACATTGATGGGCAGGTTTACGCGATGGCCGGTGCCAGCCGCAACCATGAGCGGATTGCGGGGAATGTCTACAGAAAAATGGGCAATCACCTTGAAGGCCGATCTTGCGAAGCGTTCGCCTCCGACCTGAAAGTCAAAGTCGGCAATAATTTTTTCTATCCCGATGCGCTAGTCGTTTGCGGTGAGCAAAATCCGCATGAATACTACACCACATCGCCGACTATCATCGTCGAGGTTTTATCAAAATCTACACGCCGCATGGATCAAACCACTAAGCGGCTGGCGTATTTTAATATCACCACGCTGCAAGAATATATTGTAATCGAGCAAGACATCGTCGATGTCGAGGTGTGCCGACGCAGCAACCATTGGGTTTCCGAACATTTTTTTATGGGCGATGAAGTCTGTTTTGCCGCGATTGGCCTGACGCTCACCGTCGAAGACATTTATGCGCGGGTTGAAAATGACGATGTCAAAACCTTCCGCGAAGAACAACACCGCGCCGCGAACAGCGACACCGAAACGGCCAGCACATAACAGCGGACAACGCCACACACCATTAACAGGAGCGCTTTCACCATGCTAACCAAACTCACCGGCGGCAAAGTCTACGACCCCGCGCACGGCATTAACGGCGAAATCAGCGACATTTATATCCGCGATGGCCGCATTATTGCCAACCCCGGCGGCGAAACCCCCACCCATGAATTCGACCTGCGCGGCAAAGTCGTCATGGCCGGGGCCATCGACATGCACACGCATATCGGCGGCGGCAAAGTCACGATAGCCCGCAACCTGTTGCCAGAAGACCATCGCGGCGACCCGGTGGAACGCGCCGGCATAATGCGGGCCGGTGTCGGCCATGCCGCGCCGTCCACACTGACCACCGGCTACCGCTACGCCGAAATGGGTTATACCGCCGGCTTTGAACCCGCCGTATTACCAAGCAATGCCCGCCAAGCCCACCACGAAATGGCCGACGTGCCGTTAATGGATGTCGGCGGGTATGTCATGCTCGGCAGCGACGATTATTTCCTGCGCCTTTTGGCTTCCGGGGCGAGCCAAGAGGAAATCAACAATTATGTCGCCTGGACTATCCATTCCAGCCAAACCATCGGCGTCAAAGTCGTCAATCCCGGCGGCATCAGCGCGTTTAAATTCAACCAGCGCAGTCTGGATTTGGACGAACAACATACCTATTACTCTGTCACCCCGCGCAAAGTGCTGCAAACCTTAGCCCGCGCCGTGCATGAACTCGGCGTGCCGCACCCCTTGCATGTGCATGGCTGCAATTTAGGTGTGCCGGGCAATATGCAAACCACGCTGGATACGATTACCGGCATCGAAGGTTTGCCGATGCACCTAACCCATATCCAGTTCCACAGCTACGGCACGGAAGGCGACCGCAAATTCTCCTCCGGCGCGGCGCAGATTGCCGAATCGTTCAACAAAAACAAAAATATCACCATGGATGTGGGGCAGATATTATTCGGCGCGACCGTCACCGCCTCCGGCGACTCGCAACGGCAATTCGCCAATTCCGCCCATGCCCACAACGGCAAATGGGTGTGCATGGATATCGAATGCGACGCCGGCTGCGGCGTGGTGCCGTTCAAATACAAAGACAAAAACTTTGTCAACGCGCTGCAATGGGCCATCGGCTTGGAGATATTCCTATTGGCGGAAGACCCGTGGCGGATATTCCTCACCACCGACCACCCCAACGGCGCGCC
>JBJSYU010000544.1:0-7418 GCA_046089945.1 Candidatus Methylumidiphilus sp. | reverse complement strand
ATATGTCTCGGTTTTGTCGGTCATATGTCTCGGTTTCGTCGGTCATATGTCTCAATGCCGGTGCTAGTTTGATCCGCCCCTTGTGGATAAGTCGCGCTCAACGCCGGTCAGATGTCTCAGATCCGGAAAATCCCGGCGGTCAGATGTCTCAAAACGCTAATTCGCTTCTTTTCCGCTTGTTGCTTTTGGGTGGCGCAGCCTGTTGGAGGCTGGATTTCGAGACATATGACCTGCAAAGATCGAAAATGCCGCCGGTCATATGTCAAGGCTCGCCGCCGAAATGTCGCAGTTTCGCGCGCATCGGTCGTATCCTGTGGATAACTTTTGTTGGATCATGACTTTTTCGCTCGAAACTTTGGCGTTTGGATGGCCTTGTGCCTTTGTGGCAATGCTGCGCTGTGGCGTTTTGGGGAAGATTGCCCCGTGCGGCGCTAAAAAAAAGCCGAAGCGGCTTTCAACGCGGTTGCCGGCGGGTGTCTTGGAGGGCGCGACAGATGGCCTGCCGTTTATTGATGGTTTGGCCGCCAGTCCGAGTTTCGCGCACGCGAAACTCGGAATGCGTTTTGGGCTTACTTGACGCAGCAGTAGATCGAGTCGTCGTCTTCGAGCGTGGCGCGTTTGGCGATTTGGTTGGCTTCGATTTCCGCGCATGCCTTCTTCACGGTCTGCCTCCAGCTTTTCAGTTGGGTGTCGCTGGAGTCGCACATCTGGCGGAATTTCTCGATTTTCAGCGGGAAAGGGTGCTTGTGGCTTTCGATGTAGTCGGCCAGCCGCCTGGCTACCGGCGAGAGCTTGCGGTATTTGTCCCAGGCGTGGTTTGTGAACGTGTTGCCAGCGAATAGCAGGATCAGGTTGGGGTCGATCCAGACGCGGTAATGCGTGGGTTTGCCGTTGTTGTCGTTGGTGAAGGTATATTTGTCGATCAGCGATATGGCCCCGCCGTTGCCAAATGCCTTTTCGTGGATCACCAGCACTTCGTTGGCCTTCAGCCGCGAGATGCATTCGCGGGCCTTGTCGTAGTAGTGGCCGTTTCTCGACCAGCCGATGTCTTGGATCAGTTCGGTCAGTGAAAACTCGAAGGGCTGGCCCAGCGGCACGCTTTTGGCGTAATGCAGGATTTGCAGCCAGACCAGCTCGTCGTCCTCGGCGCGCAGTTCGATGCCGGTGAACGAGATGATTACGCCTTCGTGCAGGTGGAACAGCTTCTCGCCTTGCAATATCCTGCGCGGCCTGTTCTTGTTGCGGGCGGTGAACAGGGACGAGCGGGCGTAGTCGTTGGGGATGACCCGCTTGCTTTCCTGGATGCTTTCCGGAAACAGCAGGTCGAGCTGGAATGGCTTGCTGGGGTCTATGCCTTTGTGCGACAAATAGGCCCGCTGGCGGAGCCGTTCGATTTTTTGGACGCCTTTGCCGCCGGACGGCCTGTCCAGGCTTTCGTCAAGTTTGGCGCTGTCCTCGATGATCTCCGAAACTTTTTTCACGGCGCCCCTGCTTTAGTCTTTGATGGACAACAATATGGCGCTGACGTCAAAGTTGCGGCTTTCCAGGCCGGAGAGATAGGCCGCCAAGGCAAACGCGGCATAGCCATCGGCGCCAAAGGTTCCCTGCCTAAAGCCCATCAGGATTGTCCTGACCGAGTCATTGTCCGCTTTGCCCTGTCCACCCATGTCGTGGAAGGCGTGCAGCCAGTCCTGCACCATGTCCCGCCGCTCATCTGTCAGCGATTGATAGAGTTGCAGCCCGGCCTGCCCGGCCAATGCGGACGCCGGGGCGACGCTGCAACGGTAGATATCGTCCAGTATCCTGATGGCCGACGCCGGCGCCAAGCCGTCGCGGCCGAGTTTCGCGTGCGCGAAACTGGCATCCCCTTCCGCGCCCTGTCCATTGGGTTCGGTCTCAGGCTTGCCTTTGCTTTTGCCGCGGATGCTGGGCTTGACCTTGTTTTTGACGGCTTCGACTTTTTCGCGCGCCTTGCCCTGCTTGCCTTTGCCTCGGCTTTCCTTCAACTCATCGACGAGTTCCTTGGCCGCGTCGGGGTCAATTTTTTCGATGCCTTTGACCGCGTTGATGATCTCGATGTCGGCGCTGATGTCTTCCGTGACCAAGCGTTTGGCTTGTCCTGGCAAAGACAGCAGCGACAGTGTCTTCGACAGCCATGCCTTGCTTTTGTGGTGCTTCGCCAGCACGGCTTCGGTGCTGCCCAGGGCGTCCAGATCCTTTTGGATCTTTTTGGCCTCTTCGATTTGGGTGAGGTTTTTGCGGTGGATGTTTTCGGCGAGCTGGGCGTCTTCGGCTTCCACGTCGGTCATCTCCTTGATCACCGCCGGGATTTGTGAGAGTCCGGCCAGCTTGGACGCACGGTAGCGGCGCTCGCCCGCAACCAATTCCTAACCTGCCGGGCTGGGCCGCAGCAGCACCGGCTGCAACACGCCGCGCGCTTTGATGCTTTCGGCGAGATCGCCTAGGGTGTTGTGATCGTCTTCAAAGGACTCGCGGATCTGCGGCTTGACCTCGATCTGGTCAAGGTCCACCAAGGCGTATTCGTTGTTGCCCAGGCTAAACAGCGAGTCGATGCCGCCGGCCATGAAGTCGGCGGCATCCTCGTAGGCGTTGGCGCGGGCGAGATTGGATTGGCTCATTTCATGACTCGTTCGAGAATGGCGTTGCAGGCGGATTTCCATTCGCGCGCGGCTTTCAGGTGGCCGTCGCCGCGCGTCTTAAGCCAGACCGGCATGCGCTTCGCGATGGCGGTTTTGACCGGCGCCCGTTCGACAATGATGTCCGGCAAGATGGCGTCGCCGTACTTGAGCCGCATCGAGGCGAGGGCGCTGACCTCGTCTTTGCTGCGCGTGTTCATGCGCATGGGCAGGATGCCGATATGTCGCAGCCGTGGGTTGAACCCTTGCTTTTTGACGACTTGGATAGTCTGCATCAGATCCGCCACGCCGGCAAGTTCGTACAGGCCGACCGGCACCGGCGTCACGACGCAGTCGGACGCCGCCAGCGAGGCCATCAGCCGCAGGCCGAGCAGGGGAGGGGTGTCAATGATGCACAAGTCGAACTGTTGGTCGAAGCGCTTCAGCGCGCGCGCCGGGTGCCGGATATAGTCATTGGGCGCTTTGTCGATGGACAGCAAGGCGCTGTCGGCGCGGATGATGGACAGCAGCGGGCTGATGGTTTCCGGAATTTCCCCGGAGATGTCCGGGCTGTAAAGCGCGGAAGCCTTCAGGCCGGGGGTGGCGTCTTTTTGGGGCGGGAACGTGAGCGTCAAGCTGCCCTGCTTGTCCATATCGACAAGCAGCACACGCAGACCCTGTTCAATGGCGGCATAGCAGATGTGGACGCTCAGTGTGCTTTTGCCCACACCGCCTTTTTGGTTTGCTATGGAGAGAGACTTCACGGAAATCCTTGCGGGTTGGTCTTCGGCTATGCGGCTTAAACGGCGCATTTTGGTTGGGCTTAGTGTATGTGCTTCTAATCGGCCTGTCATGCCCTTTGTTGCAGATGGCTAAGGTTTTGGCATAAGTTTCGCGCACGCGAAACTGGGCGGTGCCGCGACAACAGGGCGGCGCTGCGCCGGCTGATTGCGCTATGCCGCATGGCGGCAATTCCCGGTGCCGCCGGCCTGAATGCGCTGCGGCTGGCGGTCTGTTTGCCGAGAATGCGGGGCGACATATGGGCGGCGATTCTGGGCTGCAAGGCGCAGCGGCGCGATCCTACCGGTAAACCAAAGCTGTTCCGCCGGGTGGCAGATTCAATATAATGGCCTTGGAAACAACCGCCACCGGCAAACTCGCCCACACATCCAGGAGAAAACCATGAGCAGCATTCCCCAAGCGTACTTGGACACTTTGACCCCGCTGGTCGATCTGGCCAGGGAATTTCTGGAAGAAGGCCAGTCGCTGCATCCGGTGGCGTTCGTTGGCAATTTCAGCACCGGGGTGACGATCCCGGTGCTGTTCGACACGTCCTCCTCCGAAGCCAAGGACGGCTCGTCGATGGGCATCAGGCTGGCGGCCGTCGAGGTGGATGCCGACTTTGTGGCGATGGTGATGGAAGCCTGGTCGCTGCCGGAGAACATGGCGTCGCGCTATCAGGCGATCCTGGAGCGTTACGGCTCGATTGCCGCCTCGCCTTACCGGGTTGACATTGTCACGGTCACGGTCGAAACCCGCCACGGCCTGTGGCTGGCGCAGATGCCGATCAAACCGAAAGGGCAGTCGAAGAAGCGCCGCACATTCGGCCAGCCGAACTTCCGGTTGTTCACCGAGGCCGAGGGCCGCTTTGTCAACCTGCTGCCACCCAGGGACAATGGCCTGGGCGTCGCGGACAAGCCGGGTTTGCACTGAACCACCCCCGTCCATTTGTAAATCCCCATCAACCCAAGCTTAGGAAACCACCATGAGCGCCATCCCCGAATCCCGTCCGCCGTTTCCGCCGTTCACCCGCGACACCGCCGCGAAGAAAGTCCGCGCCGCCGAGGACGGCTGGAACAACCGCGACCCGCAGCGCGTCGCCCTGGCCTACACCGCCGACAGCCAATGGCGCAACCGCGCCGAATTTCCGCAGGGCAGGGCGCAGATCATCGAGTTCCTGACCCGCAAATGGGCGACGGAATTGGAGTACCGCCTTATCAAGGAGTTGTGGGCGTTCGACGGCGACCGCATCGCGGTGCGTTTCGCCTATGAGTGGCACGACGCGTCCGGCCAGTGGTTCCGCTCCTATGGCAACGAAAACTGGGAGTTTGACGACAACGGCCTGATGCGCCGCCGCCACGCCAGCATCAACGACCTGCCCATCGCAGAGTTCGAGCGCAAGTTCCGCTGGCCGCAGGGCCGCCGCCCCGACGACCATCCCGGCCTCAGCGAGCTGGGGCTGTAGCGCCGGCGGCGGATTGCCGGGCAGGCCGGTATACTGTGGCGGAGCGCAAGCCTTGCGTTCCCCGCCGGAAACCCGCCATAAAACCAACCCACTAGGCGACGCCAGCCATGAAGCCTTCACCCCTTTTGACCCTATTATTAGCCATGTCCGCCAACCCCCTGCAAGCCGAGCCGGCCCTGACCATTTACAACGATGATTTTGCCGTGGTGCGCGAAGCCGTGCCGCTGGATTTGAAGGCCGGGGTCAACGAAGCCCGCTACGCCGACATGGTGTCGCAGTTGGAGCCGGACTCGGTGATCCTGCGCGATCCCGCCGCCAAGGCGAAGTTCCAGATCCTCGAACAAAGCTACCGCAACGATCCGGTTTCGCAGGAGCTGCTGCTGTCGCTGTTCGAGGGCAAGACCATCGATTTTTTCGTCAAGGAGCCGAACAAGCCCGACGCCACCGTGTCCGGCAAAATCATCCGCAGCGGCTACAAGTCCAACAGCCAGCCGGTGATCGAGGTCGGCGGCAAGCTGCGCTTCAGCCTGCCGGGCCAGCCGATTTTCCCGTCTTTGGGCGACGACACCGTGCTGAACCCGACCTTGAGCTGGAAAATCGAATCCGCCAAAGACGCCAAGTTCGACGCCGAACTGGCCTATGTGACCGGCGGCTTCAGTTGGGAAGCGGACTACAATCTGGTCGCGCCGGAGCAGGGCAACAGCGTCGATCTGGTCGGCTGGGTGACGGTCAGCAACGAGTCCGGCAAGACCTTCAAAGATGCCCGCGTCAAGCTGCTGGCCGGCGATGTCAACAAGATCCAACCGCGGCCTGCGCCGATGGCGGTCGGCAAGGCGATGCGGGCGATGGCGGTGGCGGAGATGGCGGCGCCGGTCACGGAAAAAGCCTTCGACGAGTTCCATCTGTACACGCTGGCGAACAAGACTACGCTGCGCGACCGCGAGAGCAAACAGGTGGAGTTTGTCCGCGCCGCCGGCGTGAAGATGGAGCGGCTGTACGTCTACGACGGCGCCCAATTGGGCGGCTGGCGGGCGGGCATGAGCTATGGCGAGAATCCCGGCTACGGCACCGAGTCGAACAAAAAAGTCGCCGTCTACCGCGAGTTCAAAAATTCCCAGGACAATCAATTGGGCATCCCGCTGCCGAAGGGCCGGGTGCGCTTTTACACGCAAGACAGCGCCGACCAGTCCTTGCAGTTTGTCGGCGAAAACCATCTCGACCACACGCCCAAGGACGAGACGGTCAGGCTGTACACCGGCGACTCGTTCGACCTGGTCGGCGAGCGCAAGCGCATGGACTTCAAGGTGGACAGCGCCAACCGCAAGGCGCAGGAGTCGATTGAAATCCAGGTGCGCAACCGCAAGAAGGAGGCGGTGGAAATCCGCGTCGTCGAGCATTTGTTCCGCTGGCTGAATTGGGAGATCCGCGACAAGTCGCAGGGCTTTGAGAAGAAGGACGCGCAGACCGTCGAATTCCGCGTGGCCTTGAAGCCGGACGAAGTGCGGGTGGTCACCTACACCGTGCATTACAGTTGGTGATCCGGGCTGGCGGGGCAGGGGGGCTATAGCCTGTCCGGCCTCGCTGGCATCAACGGCCAAGACTTGGGCCTGCGGTTGCCGCGAATTGCAGCCGCGCATCGCGCAATGCCGCTTCAACGACTGCCGCCACATTCACTATTAAAGGCTGTGCCGCGCCCGAGGCGGCGGAACAAGGCGCTATAGCCAGAGGGCGCTGGCCGGCGTCAAGGCTGAATTGCGGCAGGTGTCAATCAGCGCGATATACGGATCTTTGCCAGGGTCGGCCTTCCATCCTTTCAGTTCCATGCATACCCGATAATCGCGCTGATCCATGCCCAGCGCAATTGGAATATCCGCCGCCCCGCCGCCGACGTTGGCATTGCCATACTTACTGCCCAAACCACCAAAATTGACTTTCAGCTTCGTAAATTCTTGCGTTTGCCGGTTGCATTGCTGCGCGTCGAGAAAATAATCCGGGGTCGAAGTGGCGGTTTTCAGCGTGGGGGCGCAAGCGCCCAACAAGGCGGCAAGCAGGCCAAACGATATATTTTTGATCGTCGCATTCATACGCAATTCACCTAGGTTTCTGCAAAAATCCCGTTCCATGCATTTTTTGCCTTTATTGATGTATTCACATCAGCCACAAATGTGCGCAAACTGCAAAATATAGCCTCAACCTTCTCGTCGCTTATGAGCGTGAAAGCTGAGCTTACAAATTTCATAATATCAGCAAATTCAATTGCTTTTCCTTTGTAAAGCAACGTGTTTTTCCGCACATTAGGCAATTCCGAAATATCATCTGGAAGCCTACAGATAAACGCCAAAGGCACATCAGAAACATTCACGCTTTCTTGTGCCAAGATACAATCATCTAGTCTTTTTAAGTCAATCTTTTTCACTGTAACATCGTACAGCAAAATAATCCTTCCATTGGGAGGTGGGTTTAATTGGTTTGCGAAATACTCCTGAGGCTGTTCCAGGCCACGAGTGGCGCGGCCTGCGGATGCCCGTGAGGAATGC
>JBJSYU010000543.1:0-11174 GCA_046089945.1 Candidatus Methylumidiphilus sp. | reverse complement strand
ACCCGGAGCCGGCCCGCGCCTCCCGCCGGCAGCTTGACCGCTCCCGCTGGATGGATGACTTGCCTTGGCGGCATGTCTTCCTTTTTGCAGCGCCTTCAACAACTTAGAAGGCGGCGGGGAGTTTTGTCAGTCAACCAGCTTTGGCCCTGGTGGTGCCAGCCTTCATAATTTAGAACGAAAAATATTGAAGGATCAAAAAAATTGGCGCCTAAATGGCGAGCTTATCTACGACCCACCCGAAGAACACCAACGATATGCGCCTTTAAAAGAAGGAGATTATGCGATACTCGCTTTCATCGGTGAACAAGAGCCTCACGCAGCCAAAGCTTACTTAATTGCTGAGGCATTGGATGAAGACAAATCGTTGCATCACGCCCTTAAACAACGATTTTCGGCCAAATTTTCTTCCCGCAAAGGCATGGTGGAAATTAGCCGTGATGAACTCGCTGGCATTGTTGCCGCATTAGATTTGCCAGATGGTCATCCTGTGCTTGACTTGCTTGATGACGACGCGCTGGAAGATGCTGTCCATAATGGCTTGCAAGGTATTCAGCAGCTACGCAAGCACCGCAAATCCCGTGGGGTGAGCCGTGAAGAACTAAGTAAAGCAAGACAAAGCGCTGAACGAATTGGAAGGCTTGGCGAGGAGATACTGAATGAATGGCTTGATGTAAACATGAAGTCAGGCAAAATCCAGGGCTACCGATGGGAGTCAAACACCAACGCCGTAGCGCCTTATGATTTTGTCCTCGTCGAAAATGGAGCTGATGCACGAAGAATTGATGCCAAATCCACGGCAGGTGACTTTAAAAATCCTATTCACATTTCCACCGCTGAATTGTTAGAAATGGCCCAAGGTGGCATCCCCTATGATCTGTATCGAATATACTCGACAAGGGAAACAACAGCGCATCTGCGGATCGCTTCCGATCTTGGGGCAACCGCAGCAAGCATCCTTGAGCATTTTAAAAATCTGCCGACTGCAATCACAGTGGATGGAATATCCATAAATCCAGAGTATCTTGAATTTGGGGAAGATATCTTTATCGACCTTCCGCCTCAAGATGAATCAGATGAGGACGAAGCAGGGTTATCCCAAGGGTAAATTCAACTTCGCTCAGGTATGCATCGACCAAAGGCGGCGAGTCGCAGTTCGTCGAAGGAATAATCAAGGACTATTTGAAGCCGGACGTCAAAGGCGCTTATGGCAGTTATCCGCAAAGCCAAGGCCGGTTGAAACTGCTGGACTATGCCAAAACAGGGATGTTTGGCATCGGCGAGGAGAAAGCCAGCTTTTTCCGCGACCACCCGACGCCCTGCGCGGAACTATGGCAACGCATCGCCGCCAGCGGCGGGCGTATGCCTTGACGGGGTTTCCCCTGTGTACCGGGTTGTCTGCGGCTACGCCAAGGCGGGCGCACAAGCCCGCCCGGTTCGGGAATGCCAATAGGCGACCACAACACCGCAAGGCTTCGCTAGTCCTGAACGACTTCATCCGCCGTCGCCGCCGTCAAAATGCGCTCGCCCCATTGCAATAGGGTTTCGGCGTCTGCCGCGAGTATCCGCTCGCGCAGGGCGGGGTCGAACGGGCCAAAGCGGCGATCCATCAGACGCAGCAACAAGGCGGCTTCGCCGCCTTGCACGCCTTTTTGCCAACCCTCTTGGACACCTTCCTGCTTGCCTTCTTGTCTGCCTTTTTGCCAGCCTTCCTGCCTGCCTTTCTGCCAACCTTCCTGTCTGCCTTCTTCGCGTAATATCGCTGATAAGCCCATGGTATGTTCTCCGGTTTCAGTGAGGTATTCAGCGCGGTAGCGCGCCAGTTCGCCTTCGCTCAAGTTGGCGTAGGCATCGATGAAGTCGGCGTATTTTAGCCGCTTGTTGTGGTCTTGCTCCAGCCCATACAGCCCATTGATGGCGCTGTCGTAGATGTCCAGCCGCCGCTCACGCGGATGGCGCATATTGGGCAGATTCAAACGCGCCACGATGTTGTCGCTGCCTAGGTATTGCTCGGCGGATAGGTGCGCCAGTTCGCAATGGATGAATTGGCAGGACACATATACCCTTTCGCCGTCGCCTAATAGCAGTTCGCGCGGGAAGTGGCCGGGGCGCAGAAACACGACGATAGGCACGAGCCGCGTGGTTTTCAACATCTCCGACAAGTCCAGGCAGTAATGCGCCAGCCGGTGGATGGAGAAGTTTTTCGGTTCGGTTTCTTCTTCGACGACAAACAGTATCGCCGCTTGCCGCCCGTCCGGCCATTCCACTTTCAGCGGCACGTCGAGCCGGCGGTAGTGGCTGCCTAGCGCGGCTTGCAGTTGCTCCTCGCGGACGGGGGTAATGGTGGCCCCGGCCAGATCGCGGATATTGCCAAAGAATTCCAGCGCCGCCGCCGGATAATCGAGGATGAGGTTTTTAAACGCTTGGTCGTGATCCATGCCGGTTCACTATCGCTCAAAACAAGCCGCTGATTTTGCCGTTGTCGTCCACGTCGATGCGCTCGGCGGCGGGGACTTTCGGCAGGCCGGGCATGGTCATGATGCTGCCGCAGATGACGACGACGAATTCGGCGCCGTGGGCGGGGCGGACTTCGCGGATGGGCAGAATGTGGCCGCTAGGCGCGCCTTTCAGCGTGGGGTCGGCGGAGAATGAGGTTTGCGTCTTGGCGATGCACACCGGGAAATGGCTGTATTCCTCGCTTAAGCCGGACAGTTGCCGCTGCGCGGCGATGTCGGCGGTGATGTCGGCGGCGCCATAGATTTTGGTGGCGATGGCTTTGATCTTGTCCCACAGCGGGGCGTGTTCGTCGTAGAGGAAGCGGAAATCGGACGGGCCGGCGTCGAGAATCCGCAGCACTTCGTGCGCCAAACCTTCCGCGCCTTTGCCGCCTTCCGCCCAGTGTGTGCAGACGATGGCTTTGGAGCCTAGCGCTTCGACTTTTTGTTTGAGCAGGGCGACTTCGGCGGCGGTGTCGCTGGTGAAGTGGTTGATGGCGACGACGGTGGGCAGGCCAAAATGGTTTTGCAGGTTGTTCAAGTGCCGTTCCAAGTTGGCGAAGCCGGCTTCCAGCGCCGTTAAGTTCTCAGCGCCCAAGTCTTTCACTTCGACGCCGCCGTGGGATTTCAGCGCCCGCACCGTCGCCACCAGCACGACGGCGTCGGGGCGGATGCCGGCCTTGCGGCATTTGATGTCGATGAACTTTTCCGCGCCCAAGTCGGCGCCGAAGCCGGCTTCGGTGACGACGACATCGGCCAGTTTCAACGCGGTCTTGGTGGCAATGACGGTGTTGCAGCCGTGGGCGATGTTGGCGAACGGCCCGCCGTGGATCAGCACCGGGTTGTTTTCCAAGGTCTGCACGAGGTTGGGCCGCAGCGCGTCTTTCAATAATGCCGCCATCGCGCCGTGGGCCTTGAGGTCGCGGGCGAAGATCGGCTTGAGGTCGCCTTGGGTGTAGCCGACCAGGATGTTGCCTAGGCGTTCGCGCAGTTCTTTGATGGAGTTGGACAGGCACAAAATCGCCATCACTTCGGAAGCGGCGATGATGTCGAAGCCGTCTTGGCGCGGGAAGCCGTTGGGCGGGCCGCCCAAGGCGACGACGACTTCGCGCAAGGCCCGGTCGTTCATGTCGATGATGCGCTTCCAGTGGATGCGGCGCTCGTCGAGGTTCAGCTCGTTGCCTTGGTGGATGTGGTTGTCGATCATCGCCGCCAGCAGGTTGTGGGCGACGCCGATGGCGTGGAAGTCGCCGGTGAAGTGCAGGTTGATGTCTTCCATCGGCATGACTTGCGCGTAGCCGCCGCCGGCCGCGCCGCCTTTGACGCCGAAGCACGGGCCTAAGGCGGGTTCGCGCAGGCAGATCATGGCTTTTTTGCCGATGCGGTTGAGGGCGTCGCCCAAGCCCACCGTGGTGGTGGTCTTGCCTTCGCCGGCCGGCGTCGGGCTGATGGCGGTGACTAAGACCAGCTTGCCGCTGGGCCGGGCTTTGACGCTTTCGATGTATTCCAGCGACAGCTTGGCCTTGTAGCGGCCATAGGGGTCGAGGTGTTCGGCGTCTATCCCCAGCCGTTCCTGGGCCAGCCCGATGATGGGTTTCATCGTGGCTTGTTGGGCGATTTCGATGTCGGACATGGAGGCTCCTGAGGGTGGTTTGGCATCATCGGCATGGGTGCCGGGCGGGGTCGTTGTGCTGTGTTGCGCGCCATTTTAACAGCGGCGGGGCGGATTCACTAAGCCGGGGGCTTGGGGTTTACGGCCACAGCGCGCTTAAGCTGAAACGCATCGCCGCAAACGGCGGGGCGCAAACGTCCTCGTCCGCCTTGAAGACGGATTCCAGCCGCCAATGCCCTTCGTGCAGTGCGAACACCTCCAAGGTCTGCGCGTCGGGATCGACCAGCCACGCATGGCCGATGCCGTTGGCGGCGTAAATCGGCAACTTGTCGGCCCGGTCGATCTGCGCCGTCGAGGGGGACAGCACTTCGCACACCCAGTCCGGCGGCAGCGTGAAAAAAGCCGTCTCCGGCAGCGTGGGCATCCGCGACCGCCGCCAGCCCGCCAGATCGGGCACCAAAATATGTGGGCTTAAGTGCAATTCCGGCTCAAACAAAATCCACCAGCCGCCGGGGCCGTCGCCACGGCCTTTGTGGAACGGGCCAATCACCTCCTCGCCCAGGGAGGACGAGGCCAGGGCGTGTTTCGGCGCGGGCCGGGGCAGGACAATCAACTGCCCGTGGATGATCTGCGCGACCAGACGGTCTGGCACGCGGCACAGGTCTTCGTAAGTTGCAAAGCGTTCGGCGGGGATGGACATGGGGGTCTCCGGTTGTTGATCCGCAGGGCGCCGCGTCAATGCCATTAGCCCGTGCCGCGCCGCTGGGGAGTGGGAAATGTGCGGCCAGTTTAACCCGAAGCGCGACCGGGCATGCGTCCCGCCGCAACGTTTGCCGCGTGGCAAGGCGTCCTGACTATCTGCACAAGCCCCCTCACCCCAGCCCCTCTCCCGCCAGGAGAGGGCCGCAAGATCAACGCCCCGCCGCCGCCCGCTGGCGTTGCCAGCCCGCAGGCGACAGGGCGCAGCGGTTGCGGCTGGCCTGGATAGCGTCTTCGCAGGCTTTGTTGCTGCCGCACACCTGCATCAGCGCCGGCGAGCAGGGGCCGGCGCCGGGGCGCGGGAGCTTGCGCACGAAGGCCGAGCGGGCGAGATGGTAGGCGCGGTCTTCGCCCCAGAAGTTTTGGTTCATTTCCTCCAGTTCTTCCAGCCGGTATTGCTCCAGCGGTTTGGCGGCTTCGTCGGCCAGCCGGGCTTGCTGTTTTTGTCGCAGCAGAGCGGCGAAGTCGGGGCGCTGGGCAAGCTTTTCGGCGATGCGGACGATCTGGTCGTTGAAACAGCAGAAATTGCCGGGCGCGCAGCCGTCTTGGATGATGATGTCGTCAATCATGCCGATGGACTTGGCGTGTTCGACGCTGACCGGCAGGCATTGCTCGGTCAGTTGCAAGGCCGTGTCAAAGCCCACGCGCTTGGGCAGCGAATACGTCCAGTATTCCGAACCGTACAAGCCGCCCATGCCTTTGTAGTGCGGATTCAGCACGATGCCTTCGCGGGCAAACACGCGGTCGGCGGCCAAGGCCAGCATCACCCCGCCGGCCCCGGCGCTGCCGTAGAGCGCGGCGATGGTGCAGTGGTCGGTGGCGGTGAGGATGGCGAGAACGAGGTCGTCCATGGCGTTGATGTTGCGCCAAGATTCGTCTGCCGGGTCGTCGGCGGCTTCGATCAAATTCAAATGGATGCCGTTGGAAAAGAAGTCGCGCCCGCCGGACAGCACGATGACGCGGGTCGGGCGGCTTTTGGCGTAGTTCACCGCGTCGGTCAGGCGTTGGCAATGCTCGGTGCCCATCGCGCCGTTGTAAAAGCGGAAGTTCACGTAGCCGACATCGTTGCGCTCCTCGTACCAGATGTCGCGGAAGGTTTTGGTCGGCGTCGAATGATGCAGCGGCACCGGCACGTCTGGGACTTCATCCAGCAGCTCGCCTAGCACGTCGGCGGCGGGCAGCTTGATGAAGCCGTCGGCCACCCGGCCCTTCGGCCTGAGGTGGGAAATCCACACCGCCCCGTCCACCGCCGCCCGGCAAATCGCGCCATGGCGCTTGGCGATGATGTCGCCCGGCACGCCGATCAGCGTGCCTTCCTCATGGGCGCCGTGCAGGTAAAACGGCTCGCCGCCGATGTCGTCCAACAGGCCGGGCTGGCCGTCGGCGGAGCGGATTTTCTTGATGATGTCGGCGACCGGATCGTTTTGCCAGTCGATTTGCCGCTGTTCGGGCTTCACCGCCGGGCGGTAGCGCCCGCGCACGTCCGGGCGGGAATAGTCCAACGGCGCCGGCACGAACAGGCCGGTCTCGAAGCGATGCACCGCCACCATCATCGCCTGCATCGCGGCCTGCGCCACTTCGTCGCGGTACAGGCTGCTTTTGCTGCCCGCGCGCATCGCAAACGGGTAGCTGGCCCAAATCGGCCCGGAGTCCACATGTTCCTCGGCCTGCACGGCGATCACGCCCCAGGATTTTTCCGCGTTCAAAATCGCCCAATCCAGCGAATTCGGCCCACGGTCGCCGGGGATGCCGGGGTGGATGATGATGCAGGTGTGGCTTTCCCAGAGGTCGCGGGGGATGACTTGCGCCAGCATCGGGCAAAGGATCAAGTCGGGTTGGAATTGCGCGACGGCTTGGCGCATGGTGTCCGCCGTCGTCGCCGCCGCGACGCTGACGGTGTATCGGCTGGCTTTCAGCCAGACATGGGCTTGTTGGGTGAGGCTGTTGTAAGCGCTGGACAGCAAGAGGATTTTCATGATTGTTCTCCTAAGGGCTTGCAGGCCGTTTAGCGGCCGTTGATTCATTCAAACTTGACGCCGCCCGCAGCTTCGGGACTCCCCCACCGCCACGGCGGACACTTGGCGCATACGCTTGTTTAGCCCTCCTTGCCGCCTAAGGGCTGTGGGTTGCAATGGAAGCGCTCGCGGTAGGCTTGCGGGCTGATTTTCAAATGGCGCTGGAACGCCCGGCGCATGTGTTCGTCGCTGCCAAAGCCGCTTTGCTCGCAGATTTGTTTCAGCGGCAGCGTGGTTTGTTCGATGTTGCTGCGGGCGACATTCAGCCGGACTTGCTCGACGAAACTGGCCGGGGTGACGCCCACTTCTTTCAGGAATACACGGGCAAAATTGCGCGGACTCATCGCCAGCCGCTCCGCCAAGACTTCGATGCCGAGGTTTTCGGTGGGGTGGTCGATGATCCAGCCTTGCAGCTCGCGCACGTCCATGCGGGTTTTCGCCTCCACCGGAATAAAGCTGCTGAATTGCGACTGTCCGCCGGGGCGGCGCATGAACACCAACAAAAAGCGGGCGACGCGGTTGGCGATGTCGCTGCCCCAGTCCGCCTCGACCAAGGCCAGCGCCAAGTCGATGCCGGCGGTGATGCCGCCGGAGGTGTAGATTGCGTCGTCGCGCAGGTAAATGCGGTCGGGTTCGACCTGTAGGGCGGGGTATTCCTGCGCCAAACGTTCGCAGAAATGCCAATGGGTGGTGGCTTTGCGGCCATCGAGCAAGCCGCTTTCGGCCAGCAAAAATGCCCCGGTGCAAATCGACGCGACGCGCCGGACAGTGGGGGCGGTGCGTTTAACCCAATCGACCATTGCGGTGTTTTCGCGCACCGCCAACGCGCCGATGCCGCCGGCGACAATCAAGGTGTCAAACTCGTCGCCCACATCAGCAATGCCGCGGTCGGCGACGATCTTGACGCCAAAGGTGGTCGCCACCGGCCCGGCTTGTTCCGCCAGGATTTCAAAGGTATATACCGGCTGCGTGACCCTGCCTAGGCTTTGCAGCATGAAATTGGTGTAGCAGAAAATGTCCAAAGGGCCGCAGACATCGAGGATTTCGCAGCCTGTGAATGCCAAAACGCCAATGTGGCGGCAGGTGTTGTCGTGTTGGAAAGACGGTTTGCCCATGATTTGCGCTCGCCCCTTTGTGATATGGATGATTGTGGGCAATCAGTGTGCGTCAAAAACCCGATATGGCCTGCACTCTAAGCCAAATCATCAGAAAAATTCTGTGAACTATTGCCCAAAAGTTAAGTAAATCAACCATTGGCCGGTGCTTTATGTGTTCTGGGACAATCGCCAGAATAAAAACTTGGCATGATTGTCGCCCCAAGGCGACTTGTCCGCAATGACAAAACCCCCTCTTTTTCAGACAGGCTGAAGCCTGAATACCCTTGTAAATTTAAAGCCTTTACCGCGGTCGGCATTCACCACCAAGCGCGATTGCAAAACCTAAGGCATCGTCGTAAGCTGCGTTCAAACCGCCAATGCGGTTTTATTTAACCCTGCATTTCTGAGGAAAACCCATGTCCCACCCGCCTTCGCCCCCGACTAACGATTTGCAGCCCGTGGCCGGCGGCGGCCTGCTGGATCGGCGGTTGTTTCTGCGCCAAAGTCTGGCCTTTGGCGCTGCCGTCTGGGTTGGCCCGGACGCTTTGGCCGCAACGTTTGAGCGCCCGGCGTGGATGATGAAGCCGGGGGCGGCGCTGTCGAATTACGGCCAGCCTTCGCCGCATGAACAAGAGATGATCCGCTGGGTGTCGGCCAACCCCGCCGCCGCCGGCAATGGCGTGTCGTGGACGCCGTTGCACAAGCTGGCCGGCACGGTGACGCCCTCCGGGCTGCATTTCGAGCGCCATCACAATGGCGTGCCGCAGATCGACCCGGCGCAGCACCGCTTGCTGATTCATGGCTTGGTGAAGAATCCGATATTCCTAAATATGGCGGCGCTGGCGCGTTATCCGATGGTGTCGCGCTTCGGCTTCATCGAATGCGGCGGCAACAGCAACACCGGCTGGCATACGGAACCGGCGCAAGGCGCGGCGGGCCATCTGCACGGGCTGGTGTCGTGCAGCGAATGGACGGGGGTGCCGCTGGCGGTGGTGCTGGAGGAGGCGGGTTTGCAGCCGCAGGCGCGTTGGCTGGTCGCCGAAGGCGCGGACGCCGCCGCGATGAATGTCAGCATCCCGGTGGAAAAAGCCTTGTATGACGCGATGTTGGCGATTTACCAAAACGGCGAGCCGCTGCGCCCGGAGAACGGCTACCCGCTGCGCTTGCTGCTGCCCGGCTGGGAGGGCGTGACCCATGTCAAATGGCTGCGCAGCTTGGAGGCGGCAGAACAGCCGGCCATGGCCCGCAACGAAACCGCGCAATACACGGAATTGCAGCCGGACGGCAAGGCGCGGCAGTTCACCTTTATTATGGAATGCAAGTCGCTGATCACCTCGCCCTCCCCCGGCCACCACTTGCAAGGCGCAGGGCTGTATCAGATTACCGGCTTGGCGTGGAGCGGACGCGGCAAAATCAGCAAGGTCGAAGTGTCCGCCGACGGCGGCAAAACCTGGGCCGAAGCGGAACTACAGGCGCCGGCGTTGTCGAAATCGTTCACACGCTTCCGTGCGCCTTGGCACTGGAATGGTGCGCCTGCGGTGTTGATCAGCCGCGCCACCGACGAGTCCGGCTATGTCCAACCGGAACGCGGCAAGCTGGTCGCCGAACGCGGGCGCAACGGTTATTTCCATTACAACGCCCAAGTCGCTTGGGCGGTGGCGCAGGATGGGAGTCTCAGCCATGTCTACGCTTAAGCCAATGGCCCGCATCATGCTTATTCAAAAACAGACGAGAAGCCGGGGCATACCTTATTTAATAGGCGTTTTGGCGTTGGCTGTAGGATCGGCGCAGGCCGCCAGCGAGGGGCCGAAGCTGGGCCAGCCCGCAAACCCACAGGACATCGCCGCTTGGCGGTTGACGGTTTTCCCCGATGGCAAAGGCTTGCCCACAGGCGCAGGCACGGTGGACGAAGGCAAGCTGATTTACCAACAGCGCTGCGCGTCGTGCCACGGCGCTGACGGCGCGGGCGGCAGCGCCAATGAACTGGCCGGCGCTCGGCATGGGCTGGCCGACGCCACGCCGGACAAGACGATTGGCAGCTATTGGCCGTATGCCACAACCTTATTTGATTTCGTACGCCGGGCTATGCCCTTGGATAAACCGGGGTCTTTGGACAATAACCAGACTTATGCGGTGTGCGCCTATCTGCTGCACCTAAACGGCATCGTCCCGGCAAATGCCACATTGGACGCTGCCGCACTGGCTGCGGTGAAGATGCCGAACCGTGACGGCTTCACGCGGATAGATGCGCGATAACTGAATGATGCAATTTTGCGCAACGCATCGGAACCAACCGAAACCAAGCCGGTCTTATTCAGCGTGAATCAATGATTCCTAAGATTTCTGCACAAGGGGGAGAAAATTTGACAATAGGCAACCCGGCAATCCGCCATGCATTCAGACCGTTTTCCTCAAGCCTAACAACCGATCTCAATCCAAACCAAAGGGAGCGTCTAAAGTGAAAGACATGCTCAAAAACATTTTACTGTGGGTGGCCGTTGCTGTTGTTTTAATGTCGGTGTTCAATAACTTTGGCACCCGCAAAACTGAAGACACCTCAATGCCGTATTCCCAATTCATCTCAGCGGTGAATGAGGGACAAATCAAGCAAGTGACTATCGACGGCCACGTCATAAAAGGTTATTTGGGATCGGGAGACCGGTTTACCACGTATAGCCCAGGCGACCCCCACTTAGTCGATGACCTGTTGAAAAACCGGGTTGAAATCAAAGCGCATCCGCCTGAGCAGCAATCCCTGCTAATGCAAATATTCATCTCTTGGGCACCGATGTTGTTATTGGTTGGCGTGTGGATTTATTTTATGCGCAAATCTCAAGGCGGCGCTGGCGGCGGCGCGATGACCTTCGGCAAAAGCAAAGCCCGATTGCTGGAAGAAGACCAAATCAAAGTCACTTTCGCCGATGTGGCTGGTGTCGAGGAAGCCAAAGAAGACGTGTCCGAAATGGTGGATTTCCTGCGCGACCCTGGCAAATTCCAGAAGCTCGGCGGCAAAATTCCGCGTGGCGCATTGATGGTCGGCCCGCCCGGCACCGGCAAGACATTGCTGGCTCGCGCCATCGCTGGCGAAGCCAAAGTGCCGTTCTTCACCATATCAGGTTCTGACTTCGTGGAAATGTTCGTCGGTGTCGGCGCATCCCGCGTCCGTGACATGTTCGAGCAGGCCAAGAAGCGCTCGCCA
>JBJSYU010000542.1:0-2522 GCA_046089945.1 Candidatus Methylumidiphilus sp. | reverse complement strand
AGCCGCAGCTTTTCGATGTCGCGCACCAAACTCAGCGATTGGCTGACATCGGGGAACGGCACACGCAATTGGGTGTCTCGCAAGCCTTTCAGGTCTTCCGCCACGCTTTGCGTCAATTCGGCGGCGCCGTCGAAATGCTCGGACAGCCACGCCACGGCGGAGTCCATGTTGACCTTGAACATGTCGTCATCGCCGCGCAGCAAGGCGGCGCGGCTCATTTCCAGTTTCAGCAGCAGGACTTGCCGCAGCGCCACAACTTCTTCCGGGTGCAGGATGGCTTCGACCGGCTGGCCGGTGCGGCGGACAGTGACTAAGCCTTTCAGGCTGTCCAGCACGGCGTTGCCCTCCGCCGCTACGTCGGCGCTGCCTGTCGCCGGCTGGTGGTTTTCTTTGGCGCGCTCGGCATGCGGCAGGAACAGCGGGAGTTCCTTGACCTTGCCTTCCAGCACCAACAGCTTCGCGGAAATGCCGACGACATCGGGCGGATCGAAGTTTTTCAGCAGGTCGATTTCCTCCGCCAGCGCATTGCGGACTGGGGTGGTCGCCGGGTCGCCGCTTTCCAGCAATTGCTGGTCGGCGGCTTCCATCATCGCCAGCACGGCTTTGACATCGCCCACCAAGTGCAGCCGTTGGTTCGCCACGCTGAGCAGGTATTCGGCGTCGGCCACGCGGACATTGCCGCGCGTTTGGTTCAAATGCCGTTGGATGTGTTGGATGGCGTCGCCCAGTTCGCCCTGCACGGCTTCGATCTTGTCGCTGAGCGCGGCATTTTCTTCGCCGATTTCGCGCTCGAACTTGGACTCTTCGGTCGTGACTTGCGACTGTACCGTGGCCAATTGCTGATGCACCGTCGCCACTTCGGACTGTAGGTTGCTGATCTGGTGCAGCAGTTCCTGCATCTGCCGGTCGCCCTTGTCCAGCCCGCTGCCTAAGCCCTCTTGTTGCGAACGCAGTTCGCGCAATAGGAAAACCCCCGCGCCGACGAGAATCAGCACTAGCAGCAGGGCGCCATAGCCCAGCCATGCGCCCGCGCCACGCTTCTTGTTCTTGAGGGGCTTATCGGCACCGGCATAGCCAGTGTCCGCCGCCGCGAAATCTGAGTCCGCGTCCGGCGTGAATGTTTTATCCTCGTCGACCAATGCTCTATCCCCGTGGTTGGTGTGATTTGATAAATGCTTGACCGATGCAGGCGACCGCATCGAATAGACCCTGGTCGCTGGCTTCTGCCACGACGACCTGGGCGCAACCTCGCGCACGAGCCAATCCGGCCAAGCGTTCGCCGACGACTGCCATCGGCGTTTGCCGCAGTAGGCTCAGGGCGTCTCCAGCCATTAGCTCCGACAAGCGTTCCAAGGCTTCGCCATTGGCCAGCGTGACGGCGTTGATGTGGCCGGCCCGCCAGCGGGCTTGCAGGGCAGGGGCGTCTATCGCGGTGGCGACGCGGCGGTACACCTCGGCATATTCCACTGTTGCGCCGCGTTGGCGCAGTGTTTCGGCCAAAAACTCGCGTCCGCCGACGCCACGCACGAGCAAGAACCTCAGGCCAGACACATCCGCAAAAGCCGGCTCCGCCAACAATGATTCGCTATTAAACTGCTGTTTGGGTTTCAGGTCTACCGCGACGCCGCGCTCGGCCAAGGCTTGCGCGGTGGCCTGCCCGATGGCAGCGATTTTTGCCGGGTGGCTTTGCAGCCATTGTGGGCCAAGCAATTCAAAGGCGCAACGCACGGCGTTGGCGCTGACGAACACCAGCCAATCCCAACCGGCCGGTTGCGTCAACAGGCGCGGGCCGTCGCTGTCGGCAGGCAGCGTGGCGATGTCCTGCAAAGCCAAACCGATGGCCGTGCCGCCGCCCGCTTCGACCAGTCGGCACAAGGTTTCAGCCTGCTGCGCCGGGCGGGTCACCAACACGCCGAAGCCTTGCGGCAACGCTGCCATGCTTTAAACGTACAACTCGCGCAGGATGCGGTCGGCACCCTTGCTTAACAATTCTTCGGCCAGCGCGACGCCTAGGCTGTGCGCTTGTATGCTGGGGCCTGCGATTTTGCCGCGCACGATGCGTGTGCCGTCGGGCGAGCCGACTAGTCCGCGCAGCCGCAGGCGGTCGCCGTCCAGTTCGGCAAAGCCGGCGATGGGCACTTGGCAACCGCCTTGCAGCCGCTCGTTCATGGCCCGCTCCGCCGTCACCCGCAAGGCCGTCGGCCCGTCGTGCAGCAGCTGCGCCCAGGCGTTGGCCTGTGTGTCATCGATCCGGCATTCGATGCCGATGGCGCCCTGGCCTATGGCCGGCAGGCTGGTTTCCGGCGGCAATAGTTCGGTGATGCGCGCCGCCAAGCCTAAGCGCTTCAGGCCCGCCGCCGCCAGCACGATGGCGACGTAGTCGCCGACATCCAACTTGGCCAGGCGGGTGTTGACGTTGCCGCGCAAGCTGAGTATCTCGCAATCGGGCAGCAGAGCCCGGATCTGGCATTGCCGCCGCAGGCTGGATGTGCCTATTCTCGCATGGCTAGGCAGGGCTTGAA